>JBKJRD010000018.1:0-11187 GCA_046594885.1 Methylotenera sp.
TCTACATCGCCAGCCACACACAACCAGCCATTCTCACCCGGTTTAACCAACTCGGGTATGCTGGCGATGTAGATGATTTAGCGCAAACAATACAACTGGCCTTATCTGTGCCAATTGAACAATTGCAAGAGATGGGAAAATCTGGCTATAAACGTGTGATTGCTAGGCATAATATTGATACAGAAGCCGCAAAACTGTTAGATAACTTTAGTCAGTAATCAAAGAAAATCATGGCCGCTTTAACCATCATATTATTGATAATCATTGGCGTTTTAGCAGTGCCAGTGTTTGTGTTGCTAACGCAAGTAGTAAGCGCTTTATTCTACTTTAAACGTACTTATTCAATACAGGTTTTGGACCAGAGTCTTAGCATAGCCATTATTATTCCCGCACATAATGAGTCGTTAGGCATTGCTGACACTTTACAATGCATCCTGCCACAGTTAAAAACGCAGGATCAATTAATAGTGGTTGCTGACAACTGTACAGACGATACTGCGCGTATTGCAACGGATTTAGGCGCAAGCGTTGTTATCAGACAAAATAAAGCATTGCGTGGCAAAGGTTACGCGCTGGATTTTGGCTTGCAAACGCTTAAAACTAATCCACCGCAAGTGGTGATTATAATTGATGCAGACTGTACGATTTCTGAAAATGGTATTGCTACACTGGCGGCAGCCTGCACAAGTTATCAAAGACCCATACAAGCATTGTATTTGATGGCATCACTTTCTAATGCTAGCTTTAAAAGCAAAATTGCAGAGTTTGCCTGGGTTGTTAAAAATCAAGTGCGACCACTTGGTTTTAAAGTGCTTAATCTGCCATGTCAGCTAATGGGAACGGGAATGGCCTTTTTATGGGAAGATATTATTAACATCAACCTTGCTAGCGGCCATATAGCAGAAGATATGAAGATGGGCGTCGATTTAAGTCGCGCAAAAAAAGCGCCTCTATTTTTTCCACAGGTGCTGGTAAAAAGCTTTTTTCCTACTAACGCCGAGGCAGTAAATACGCAGCGCGCCCGTTGGGAACATGGACATTTAAGTATCATTTTGAGCGATGCGCCAACACTGTTTTTGGAAGCGATTAAAACAAAAAACGGGCAAATGCTAGGTTTGGCGTTTGATCTAATTGTTCCGCCTTTGGCAGTATTAACGTTGATGTGTGTTCTCTTGTTAGTAACTAGCTTAATCATCCACCAATTTATGCCAATTTATTGGGTGCTGATAGGTGCGAGTTTAGTTTTTTTGGCACTTTCAAGTGCCATTATGATTGCTTGGATCTTTTTTGGCCGCGAAATTGTTAGCTTTAAACAGCTTTGCTACGTACCTATTTATGCTTTAATTAAGATTCCTTTGTATATTAAATTTTTCGTGAATAGACAAGTAGAGTGGGTCCGTTCAAAGCGTGATTGAAATGCTGGCTCACAATACGTGATTGGCATACTAAGTGCTTACATTAAGTAATCAATAATAATTAGGCAAAAATAAGGGTTAAGTATTTGGTCATTTCAGTCATATTAGTCAGTTATAACACCGCAAAAATGAGCGTTGAAGCACTGAATGCTTTATTTTTATCGCAAGGCGATTTCCAATTGGAAGTATTTGTGGTGGATAATGCATCCAAAGACGATTCTGTTTCTGTACTTAAACATGCATTTCCACAAGTCACTTTAATTGAAAATAAAGTGAATGTGGGTTTTGGACGTGCCAATAATCAAGTGTTGGATTTAATCACTGGGGATTATGTTCTTTTACTCAATACTGATGCCTTTGTGCAGCCAGACACCTTAGCCAAAACGTTAGCGTATATGCAGTCAGACTCCACTTGCGGCGTATTAGGCGTTCGTTTGATTGGGCGTAATGGTGAGCAACAACCCTCTTGCCGCTATTTCCCTACCCCTATTAATTTATTTGCACAACGGTCAGGTTTAGCTGGTTTTTTACCAAAATTACAAATGGTTGATGATAGTAACTGGAATCCTGCTGTTACAGTCAATTGTGATTGGGTGCCAGGATGTTATTACTTAGTTCGCAGGAGCGTAATACAACAGGTTGGACTTTTCGACCCATTATATTTTTTATATAGTGAAGAAGTTGACCATTGTTTTGCCGTTAAAAAAGCGGGCTGGAAAGTGATTTATTATGCAGATGTGAAAGTAGTCCACATTGGTGGAGAAAGTGCCAAGACGGATGGAAATGTGACAAACGCTGGAAAGCAACTGAGTGTACTTCAGGCTGAAAGTGAATTACTTTATTTCAGAAAAAATCATGGTATGTTGAGTTGTGTATTGCATATGCTATTGGTTGTATTAGCCGATTGCATTCAAATTTCAAAAGATATAATTAAACTGAGGCTTAATCAAAAAAGCCATTTTTTTGTGAATACTCAATTGACATTAATCAGTGCATTTAATACCCGAATGGGTAGTACGCCTTTTAGGTAAAAGCGCTACAATTCACGCATGTTTAATCTCATCCAGCAAGATCTAAAAAACTATCATGGTGATTGGGCAGCACAAGGTTTTTGGGTCATGCTGGTCTATCGTTTTGGCAGATGGCGCTACGGTATCAACAATCCATTTGTACGAAAAATATATTCATTTTTATACAAAATACTATACAAACTCATACAAATAATCACTGGTATAGAGTTGCCTTGTGAGGTGAATTTGGGTGAGAACTTTTTGATTGATCATTTTGGCGGCATCATTATTAGTGGTTATGCGAAGTTTGGCGACAATTGCAGAATTCGCAACGGCGTTGTGGTTGGTCTTAAAAACGTGAGTGAGCCATGTGCGCCACAAATTGGAAATAATGTGGATATTGGCGCAGGCGCTAAGTTGCTGGGAAAAATTAAAATCGGTAACAACGTAAGCATTGGGGCAAACGCAGTTGTGTTAATCGATATCCCAGATGACTCCATCGCTGTCGGTGTTCCCGCAGTGATTAAAAAGAAAAATCTGCATTCATCATGATTCAATCACCCAAAAAACGTGTTCGATTGTTTGGCGCAGACATTGACCCACTTAATATGCAAGAAGCGGTCAATTTAATCTATAAATGGTTAGCGCAATCACCAAAATCTTGCCATTTTGTAGTAACGCCTAATGTTGACCATATTGTTAAATTACAAACAGATATTGGTTTGCAAGCGGCTTATAGAAAAGCTTCGTTAATAGTGACCGATGGCAAACCTGTGGTTTGGGCGGCTAATTTGTTAGGTGTGGATATTCCTGGTACCGTTCCCGGTAGCGATTTAATGCCAGCGCTGTTTGAGCACGCACAGGTGAATAAACAGCCTTTAACGGTTTTTTTACTTGGCGCTATGCCTGGCGTGGCAGATCGCGCTAAAGATATCATTCATGCAACTTGGCCAAAGATTAAGGTCGTTGGAACGTTAAGTCCTGATTTTGGCTTTGAAAAAAAAGCAGATGTTTCAAAAGCGATTTGTGAAACGGTGAATGCAGCGGGTGCTGATTTGTTAGTGATCGGCTTAGG
Organism: Methylotenera sp.; assembly: GCA_046594885.1. Lineage (GTDB taxonomy): Bacteria > Pseudomonadota > Gammaproteobacteria > Burkholderiales > Methylophilaceae > Methylotenera_A. The sequence continues at coordinate 3,501 of JBKJRD010000018.1, forward strand.
CGCACCCAAGCAAGAGCTGTGGATTACGCAATATGCGGACAGTTTGTCGGTAAAGGTTGCATTATGCGTAGGTGCTACGATTGATTTTATTGCAGGAGAGAAATCACGCGCGCCACTTTGGATGCAAAAAATTGGACTTGAGTGGTTGCACCGCATGCTTTCAGAGCCTAAAAGATTAGCTAAACGTTATTTGGTCGATGCGATTGTTTTCCCCCAATTGGTGTTTAAAGAATGGCTGTTGCGCCGACAATTACAAGCAGACACAAAAAAATCACATGATTAAACGGGTTAAGTATCAGTGCTTATAAGTTTGCTTAATATGAAAAATATGCATCTGATAGGTATCTTGTTCATTCTAATTCACACAACAGCATTTGCCGAGATGACACAAGCTTCTGCCGCTAGTAGTATTGGCCCAGCGAATGTTGCTGTGATTGTAAATAAGCAAGATGCGAACAGTTTAACGATTGGAGAATATTATCTTAACGCCCGTCACATTCCTGCAAATAATTTAATCACGGTTGATATTCCGCTGGGTACAGATGTTCTTTCTGAAGAGCAATTTCGCCTGTTGCGTGCAGAAATGGATCCCAAACTGACTGAAGATATTCAAGTGATTTTGCTGGCTTGGTCAAAGCCATATGCGGTCAATTGCAACTCGATTACTGCTGCAATTACGATGGGTTATCAGGCTGAACAGTGTAAAAATGGTTGTGGGGCAGGCACGAACAATCCCTATTTCAACAGCCAATCACACTTTCCGCAAAAAGACTTTAATATGCGGTTATCCATGCTGTTACCAACAGACTCTGCTGATCTTGCCAAAAATATAATCGACCAAGGCGTGTTAAGTAGCTTTAGGCTGCCTGAAGCCACCGCTTACTTTTTAAAAACAAGCGATACGGCAAGAAGCAAACCAAGAGAAATTTTTTTCCCAAAAGATTTGACTAAAATTGAATCTAAAAAACTGTATATGCGCACAATCAGTTCCGATGGCATTAAACACAAAAAAGATATTATGTTTTATTTTACGGGTATGGTTAACGTGCCTTATTTAGACACGCTTAACTTTTTGCCAGGAGCCATCGCTGACCATCTCACTTCATCTGGTGGCGTTTTGTATGGCGGTGGGCAAATGTCCAGTTTAAAATGGCTTGAAGCAGGCGCAACTGCCTCTTATGGCTCGGTATCGGAGCCTTGTAATTATTGGCAAAAATTTCCTAATCCAGCTGTAGTGGTTTCGCATTATTTGGCAGGAGAAACATTGATAGAAGCTTATTGGAAGAGTGTTTATTGGCCTACACAAGGCTTATTCATTGGCGAACCGCTTGCTGCGCCTTATCGTTAGATAGTTGCTATATTGCAATGTGCAGCATCATTTTTTACCAGATTCATTGCGTTAAGTCAAAAGCTTCTATTAGCCCGAGTGGGTTGATGTCGTCACAAGATTCGATTTTGCTGATAAACTGCAAATAACGCATAAATAACTGATTGAACTGATGAATAAAATGATGCAAGTGTGCAAATTTTGTTTAATCCAATCATGATTAAAGCCATTAAATGAGAAGACCCTATATGAAAAGTACAACCGCCCATCTATTAATTGTTTTTTGCTTAATATTGTCCGTCACTGCATGCTCGTCACCTGAAGAGAAAGCAGAGAAATATTACCAAAAAGGCATGGCTTTGCTGGATAAGGAGCCGGATAAGGCGAAATTAGAATTTCAAAATGCCTTGCAAATGAAAAAAGTCATGCCCAAAGCGATTTTTGCACTAGGCTTAATTGCTGAACGTAAGGGTGATTTTAAAGCGTCTTTTGGTTTGATGAATGAAGTGCTGGAAAGAGAACCCAATAATGTTGAAGCGCTAGTTAAAACGGGACAAATTTTGCTGGCTGGTGGAAAAGTAGATACTGCATTAGAAAGAAGCAATAAAGCCTTAGAGATAGATAAAAATCATTTAGGTGCGATGAATTTGCGTGCAGCGATTCAATTGAAATTAAATGATCCTATAGGTGCGATTGAATATGCCAATGCCGTGTTGAGTAAAGATCCTGGCAATCAAGATGCCTATATTTTACTGGCAATGGAAAGGCTCACTGACAAAGACAATACAAAAGCGCTTGAGTATCTAGATAAAGCTTTACAAAAAGATGAGAAGAATTTAGCTGTTCAGATGATCAGAATTAAAGTACTTGAAGACATGGCAAAGCCACAAGATATAGAGTTAAGCTTTCAAAAATTAATCAAATTGTTTCCTGATAAAGAATTGGTTAGAAAAAATTACGCACAATTTTTACTAAAATCTGATCGAAAAGTTGAAGCAGAAAAACAAATACGCGCTATTGCTGAATTTTCTCCCACCGCACAAGCTAAATTAGATATCGTGCGCCTTGTTATGCTGACCAAAGGCGCTGAAGCTGCTCGAGCAGAGTTAGAAACTTTAGTTAAAAAAGAGCCTGAAAATTATGAGTTGGCTTTTGCATTAGTGAGCTTGTATCAACAACAAAAATTACCAGATTTAGAAAGCAAGTTATTAACCGATATCAAAGAGAATGCTGGTGATACCGTTGATGGGTATAAAGCGCAGAGCATGATTGCTTATAAATTGATTCAAAAAGGCCAGAAAGTTGAAGCCAGTAAGATTTTAAATGACATTATTAATAAAGATAAAAGTAACGGACCAGCGCTTACACTAAGAGCAGGCTTAGCTTTGGAAGCAAAAAATTATGATGCTGCTATCATTGATTTAAGAACGGTAACACGCGATTCACCAACCGCTTTTAATGCGCTTGTGATGCTTGCTTCTGCCCATGAAAATGCCGGTTCACCAGAGCTTGCTGAAGAGCAATATATTAAGGCGTTTGAAGCCAGTCGGTTTTCACCCAATTTCGGCGTGCCCTATGCGCAATTTTTAATGCGGCGCAAACAACCAGAGCGTGCGGAAAAAGTTTTTGAGGATATGTTAGAGGCTAATCCCAGTAATACATCAATTATGGGCTCTTTGGCACAAGCTAAAATAGCGCGCGGTGATTATGTAGGTGCACAAGCACTGGCAGACAAGGCAAAAAAAATAAATCAAAATGACCCGCTTGCTGACCAAATATTAGGTGCAATTTCGTCTAGTAAGAATGATACGGAAGGCGCTTTAGCAGCATTTAAACGTGCGCATGATGCTGCGCCTAATCAGACCCAGCCAATTGTTGCGATTGTCAAAACATATATACGCGCAGGAAAAAACAAAGAAGCACTTGCATTTATTGACAGCGTATTAAAAGCTAACCCCAATAATGTAGAGGCACAGCTCATTAAGGGTCAAATATACCTTGCAAGTGGAAATACGCAAGTTGCACAACAGTTGTTTTCTACTGTGGTTTTATCCAACCCCAAAAATGCTGCTGCATATCAGCAGCTTGCTGTTACGCAACAGCGTGCAAATCAAAAAGAGGCGGCAGAAAAAACCATCAAAGATGGTTTGCTTGCAATACCAAAAGACTTTAGCTTAATGCTTACTCAGGCTGGTTTATACGAGGCTTCTGGGCGTATTGATGATGCGATATTGGTCTACGAGGACATGATTAAAGAGCGACCTGATGTAGAAATAGTTAATAATAATTTAGCTAGCCTGTTATTGGATGTTCGTACTGACCAAGCAAGCATTGAGCATGCTTACAATTTGATTAAAACAGCAAAAAATAGCCCAGTACCTCAATTCTTAGATACTTATGGCTGGGCAAGTTACAAAGTAGGTAAATATGATGATGCTGAGAAAGTGTTGAAGCAGGCGATAGAGAAGTTACCTGATATTGCCGTATTCCATTATCATTTGGCTAAAGTTTACATTGCCCAAAGTGAACAAGCTTTAGCTAAACAATCATTGCAAAAAGCCATTAAGTTGGCCGAGAGTCAGAAGTTTGCTGAAAAAGATGATGCTATTGCGCTGCTCAAAACTTTATAATTGTATATAGTCTGGATAATGTTATATGTATGAAGCGTTTTATGGTTTAAGAGAAAAGCCTTTTTCAATTCAACCCGATCCGGAATTTTTATTTTTTAGCTTACGTCACAGCATGGCTTACGCCATGCTGGAATACGGTGTTCAAAATAAAGCAGGGTTTTCAGTTATTTGTGGCGAAATAGGCTGCGGAAAAACAACGCTGGTTCGCCATCTGCTTAATAACCTTGGCGATGAATTAACCGTTGGCATAGTCTACAATACACATGAGCATATTGATGACTTACTAGGCTGGATTATGCTTTCGTTTAATCAGCCATATGAAGGCAAGTCTAATTTAGCGCTTTATGATGCTTTTCAACAGTTTTTAATTAAGTGCTACAGCGAAAGTAAGCGTGTCGTGTTAATCGTGGATGAAGCACAAAACTTAAGTCCTGCGGCGTTAGAGTCGTTGCGCATGTTATCTAATATTAATGCAGATAAAGATCAACTATTACAAATCATATTGGTTGGCCAGCCGCAATTAAGAGATTTATTACGCAGACCAGATTTACAGCAGTTTTTTCAACGCGTTTCAGTCGATTTTTTCATCCCGCCGCTAGAGTCTTTTGAGGCAGATAAGTATATTCATCATCGTTTACATGTGGCCGGTCGTGATGCGCTTTTATTTACCCCAGCAGCAACGCGCTTAATTGGTGAGGCAGCAAAAGGCATTCCACGCAGTATTAATATTTTATGTGACACAGCGCTAGTTTATGGCTACTCAACCAACGCAGATAAAATTGATGTAGGCTTGGTGCGTGAGGTGATTAAAGACAGAACAGAATTTGGTGTTTTAGGCATATAGCTGCAGTTGTTGATGGTTCAATATGCCTAGTTTAAATATCCTAATTGTGTGTGAACATGCCTCAAATATCTTTGGCGGCGAAGCCATGCTGCCGCTTAACTACTTTAGGTATTTGTCAAAAACAGAACATACCGTGTATCTCATCACGCACGCCCGTGTAAAAACATCTATAGCTGAAATAGACGATATTCAGCAAGACCATGTGTTCTACGTGCCAGATACGTATATGCATCAGTTTCTAAATCGTTATTCTGGCATATTGCCAGAAAGAATTCGTATCGTTACTTTTGGATTTTTAATGCATTTCATCACGCAAGTGTATCAGTGGAAACTAGCCCGAAAAATTATCAAAGATAAAAAAATTGACGTGATTCATGAGCCAGCGCCTGTGTCAGCTGTTCAGCCATCTGCCATGTTTGGCTTAAATGTTCCAGTAATTATTGGGCCTATGAACGGCGGCATGTCATTTCCTGGCGCGTTTGAGCATATGGCAGGAAAATCTGAGCGTTTTTTATATGTGCTGATGAGAGTGTTTTCTTCTTTGTATAATTTAGTTATCCCAGGTAAATTTTTTGCTAAGTATTTGTTAGTGGCTAACAAAAGAACACAAAAAATGCTGCCAAAATTTAGATTAGGGCAAGTAGTAGAAATTGTAGAAAATGGTGTTTTCTCAGCAATAGATAAGCCAAAACCAATTGCTCAATCTGATATTATCAATGTTCTTTTTGTCGGGCGTCTAGTGGATTGGAAGACAATCGACATTCTAATTGATGCAGTGGGTCATTGTGCAGAAAACATAAAGCTGACTATTTTAGGTGATGGCCCACTTAGGCAAGCGCTTGAAATATATGCACAAAATAATGCGCCCAATAAAGTGGAGTTCTTAGGTTTAGTACCACATTCAGAAACCAATAAACATTACGATAAAGCGGATATATTTGCATTGCCCAGCGTCAGAGAATGTGGTGGAGCAGTTGTTTTAGAGGCAATGGCAAGAGGCTTGCCTGTTGTGGCTACTGCGTGGGGTGGGCCAATGGATTACATCACGGCTGAGTCAGGTTTCTTGGTAGAGCCAAAATCAAGAGACTATATGGTTAAACAATTTTCAGCCATTATCGATCAATTAGCGCAAGAACCAGATTTACGCTACAAAATAGGCCAGGCTGCAATCGATAGAATTAAAAAACATTTTCTATGGGATACCAAAATTGAAGAGGTCATCAATGTTTATAAGCGCGCACTTAAATCTTAAGCGTTTACTGGGAGACATAGCTTGAAAGATGTAACAGGCTGGTTAAAAAGCCACATTAGGGCAGTACTTTATGTTTTATTGGTCATATTTTTAGTAATTACATTTCGTGATGCGCTACATGAGCAATTAGTAAGAGTAACGCATGAAGAACGTTACTCTCACGCGCCTTTGGTATTTTTTATGGCGTTATATCTGATTTGGATAAAGCGTTTTGAAATTAAAAATAATAATGATGGGCCTTGGATTGGCGTAGCAATTACTATTTTTGCAGGCGTTGCCCTCATTGTTGGCGAGCTTAGCGCAATATGGACCATTGTTCAATATGGCATGTTGCTCATGTGTTTTGGGCTTGCCTGGACGATGATTGGTAAACAGATCAAAAAAATCTTAATCCCTTTCTTGCACTTGTTTTTAGTGATTCCTTTACCTTATATGTTAGATGTCATGCTCTCTGGAAAGATGCAACTCGTCTCTACAGATTTAGGTGTCGCCATTAGTCGTTTGCTGGGTATGACAGTTTTTCAAGATGGCAATATCATCGACTTAGGTATTTATAAATTACAAGTAGTAGAAGCCTGCAGCGGGCTCAATTATATGTATCCACTAATGACCATTGGCTTAATGATGGGCTATATGTATAAAGCACCTTTTTATGCCCGTGCAATACTGTTTTTATCTAGCGTGCCGATTAGTATTGTGATGAATAGTGTGCGTATTGCAGTTGTTGCTGTTCTTGTAAACCGCTCTGGTATTGAAGCTGCTGAAGGGTTTATGCATTACTTTGAAGGTTGGGTTATCTTTTTGATCTGTATTGGCCTGCTTTTATTAGAAGCTAAATTATTAAATATTGCATTAAAATTAAATAATAGAACCTTAGCAGCATCTTTTGATTATTTAGAAACAAAGCATCACAGCGATAGCCCTGATGTCAGAGATCATATTCAGCGCCTGCCAATCATCGTTGGCATCTCAATCGTTATATTGGCTTCGTTGTCCACTTTTACCATCAAGCATCGTGATGAGGTGATTCCAGAAAGAGCCTATTTTAGTTCATTCCCTTTAGAGATTAATGGCTGGAAAGGTCGAACTTATGAGTTTGAAAACGGAGAAAATCAAATCTTACAGCTAAAAGACTATCTTTTAGTCAATTACAACAAATCAAACACTAATATCAATCTATATGCAGGTTACACAGATTCGCAGCGTTCGGGCTCTGTGCCGCATTCACCAAAAGCCTGTATCCCTGGGGGAGGTTGGGAAATAACCAATACCAAATTACATGAAGTTATGATTAATGACCAAAAAACGATTAAAGTGACACGCATGCTGATTTCAAAAGGCGAATCGAAGCAATTGGTTTATTATTGGTTTCATCAACGCGGGCGAGACTTATCTAACGAGTTCTCAATGAAGTTTGCGTTATTGTATGACGCTATTAAAATGAACAGAACAGACGGTGCGATTGTACGTTACACAGTACCTGTGTATAAATCAGAAGCTGAATCCGATAGGGTGCTAGCAGAATTTATCAGTCAAAGTTACCCACTATTACCGCGATATATTCCTGATTAAGTCACTAACAAGCGTTAAAATCTCTTTTAAAGGGATTGATGGTGCCCGGAAGAGGACTCGAA
>JBKJRD010000006.1:0-8932 GCA_046594885.1 Methylotenera sp.
GTTCACTTTGGCAGGTGGCGGTGACACCATTGCGGCCATTCAAAAATATGATATTTACGACAAAATCAGCTATATTTCAACCGCCGGCGGTGCTTTTTTAGAGTTTTTGGAAGGTAAAAAATTACCAGCAGTGGATATTCTAGAAATCCGAGCGAAACAATTAAAACAAGACTTGTAAGCGCCACTTTAGTCTTAAAAGGGGGCTTATGCCCCTTTTTTATTGAATCATTAAACATAATGGTTAACGATTCACAAATCAGACTTTATTTTTTGATTAAATTAAGTTTATTGCAATATACAAATAGGTATTCATGAGATTACGTAAAACAAAGATTGTCGCAACATTAGGCCCAGCAAGCTCTTCTGAAGAAATGATTGCACGTTTGATTACGGCAGGCGTAAATGTTGTGCGGCTTAATTTTTCACATGGCAGCGCGGAGGAGCATATCAATCGTGCAGAAATTGTGCGAAAAATTGCATTAAGTCTTGGCCGGCCAGTTGGCGTGTTATGTGATTTGCAAGGGCCAAAAATTAGAATCGGCAAGTTTGAACTAGGCAAAATCACCTTAAAAACGGGGCATTTATTTATATTGGATGCCGATTGCGAGCTGGGCAATCAAGACAAAGTAGGATTGGATTACAAGACTTTGCCACAAGAGGTGACTGAAGGCGTGATATTGTTGCTAGATGACGGCAGAATTACCATGCAAGTGGATAGGATAAAAGGTAATCAAATTCACTGTGTGGTGTTAAGCGGCGGTGTATTAAGCAACAATAAAGGCATTAATCGACAAGGCGGCGGCTTATCGGCCGATGCCTTAACCACAAAAGATAAGCAAGATTTGATTACCGCGGTAACCTTAGAAGCGGATTATATTGCGATTTCGTTTCCAAAGTCAGCTGCCGATGTTATTTATGCTAAGACATTGGTGAAACAGGCTGGCGGCAATGCAAGTATCGTCGCCAAGATAGAACGCGCTGAGGCGATTGATCATCTTGAGGCGATTATTGAAGCCAGCGATGCGATAATGGTTGCGCGTGGCGATTTGGGTGTAGAAGTAGGCGATGCAGCTGTGCCAGGTTTGCAAAAACGCATGATTCGCATGGCGCGCGCGCAAAATAAACTGGTGATTACCGCCACGCAAATGATGGAATCGATGATTACCAGCCCAATTCCGACACGGGCTGAAGTATCTGACGTGGCAAATGCCGTGTTAGACGGCACCGATGCGGTGATGCTTTCTGCTGAAACCGCCGCCGGTCAGTATCCGTTGGAAACGGTACAAGCGGTAGACCGCGTGGTGATGGAGGCAGAAAAAGAATACTTTACGCAATATCGCAACCCAAAATTAGAGCAAGTATTTGTTAAAACAGATGAAGCGATTGCCGCCGCCGCTATTTATACCGCGCAGCATTTACGCGTTAAAGCCATCGCCGCGCTCACGCAATCGGGCAATGCCGCGCAATGGCTATCGCGTGCAGACGCGCAAGTGCCAATTTATGCGCTTTCGCCTGATAAATTTGCACGCAGAAAGTTGACGATGCATCGCGGCGTTTATCCTTATCCGATTGAGCATGAAGGTAAAAATAGAGACGAGGTTTTGCATGAGATGCAGCAAGTGTTATTGCAACAACAAGCTGTCGATATTGGCGATATGGTCTTACTGACATTTGGCGAACCGATTGGCAATTTAGGCGGAACAAACACCATGAAGATAATCAAAGTGGGCGATTTTTAACCCTTTTTAACGGGTTAACTTTTGTGTGTTTAAACTAAAAATTGATGCAATAAATGTGTTAAGTATGCGCATTAATGCGCGCTGCAATTTATAATAAAGCACTTTTAATTTTATATGTATTTTTGTGTGCTACACGCCAACATGACTGAACCATTACTCAAAACTAATCTAAGCAGCCTTAAATTAATCCATCAAGGCAAAGTGCGTGATATTTATGCGATTGACGACACAACAATGCTGCTAATCAGCACAGATAGATTGTCTGCATTTGATGTGATTTTACCGACTGGCATCGTTAATAAAGGCGCCATGCTCACGCAAATGGCAAACTTTTGGTTTGAAAAACTTAAATATATCGTACCTAATCATTTAACCGGCTTAGACCCTTTAAGCGTTGTCAACACAGATGCTGAAAAAGCGCAGTTAGGTGCAGGCGGTTTAAGCCGTGCTGTAGTAGTAATGAAATTAAAAGCATTGCCGATTGAAGCTATTGTACGTGGCTATTTGGTGGGCAGCGGCTGGAAAGAATACAAAGCAAAAGGCACCGTATGCGGCATTGCTTTGCCAGCTGGTTTGCAAGAGGCATCAAAACTATCAGCGCCAATTTTCACGCCATCGAGCAAAGCAGCAGTTGGCGAGCATGATGAAAACATCAGCTTACAAGCTTGTGCCGATTTAATAGGCGCCGAGTTAGCAGAAAAAGTCGCCAAAGTAGCCATTCAACTTTATACCGAAGCAGCCGAATATGCCTTAACGCGTGGCATTATTATTGCCGATACCAAATTTGAATTTGGGTTAGACAGCGCTGGTGTTCTGCATGTGATGGACGAAGTGTTAACGCCAGATTCATCGCGCTTTTGGCCAGCAGAAAGTTACCAAGTCGGCAGTAATCCGCCCAGTTACGATAAGCAATATGTGCGCGATTGGCTAGAGAGTATTCAATGGAATAAAGCCGCACCTGCGCCTGCATTGCCCAATGATGTTGCAAAAAAAACCAGTGAAAAGTATTTAGAAGCTTATGAAAAGTTAACGGGTCAACAGTTAACCCATTGATGATATGAAAAACTGAAAACCATGCTGGAAAAACTAAAACAGATTGCAGCGCGGTTAAAAGCAGAATTTTTATTTTATCAGCGATTGCAAAAGCATCCGCACACCCCAAAACTAGCCAAGGCATTGCTGTGGCTGGCAATTGGCTATGTGCTAATGCCCTTTGATTTGATCCCTGATTTTATTCCTGTCATCGGTCAGCTAGACGAAATGGTGATTATTCCCATTCTATTATATTTTGCGCTAAGATTAACGCCTGTGGCTATTGTGGCTGAATGCAGGGGTGAACCAATATGATGCAAATTTGGCAAATGATTTTAAATTTTGACGCGCATTTGCCTGAGTTAGTGGCGATGCATGCCAATTGGGTTTACGTTATTTTGTTTGGCGTCGTATTTTTACAAATCGGCGTATTGCCATTCTTTTTTCTGCCTGCAAATCCATTTTTGTTTGTCTGTGGCGCTGTGTGGGCTGCGTCTATGTTAAACCTGTGGCTGTTGTTAGCCGTGCTAATTACGGCTGCAATTTTAGGTAATGTCACAGGCTATTTTTTAGGTAAAACTATAGGGCAAGTATTATTCATCGATTATTTAAAATGGCCAAACCAAGCTGCGCTAGATAAAACCCGCGTTTTTTATGATAAGCACGGTGAAAAAGGTTTTTTGTTTTCACACTTTTTGCCGGTTATTCGCACGATAGCGCCATTTTTAGCAGGCGTTACACAAATGGTTTTTGTTAAATTTGCACGTTCAGCATCGCTGGGCGCAATCATTTGGATATTGGTGTGCGTGCTGGCGGGTTACTTCTTTGGTAATATTGCTATTGTTAAGGCGCATTTAGGCGCCATTACGCTGGCGGGTTTGGCAATAGTGATACTGGTTTTCGGCTTAAGCAAAATTTGGCATCAGTTTTCTAAACATTAACCCATCATTGCGCTTTAAATTTCAATTTTTAGCAATCAAGCAGTTACATTTGTCACGTATAATGCCGTTTTTCAGTTCAAGGCTTTTTCAATATGTCGTTAAACCAAGTGCCATCTGGCTTAGATTTACCCAATGATTTCAATGTGATTATCGAAATTCCCATGCAGGGCGACCCTGTTAAATATGAAGTGGATAAAGAAAGCGGCGCGATTTTTGTAGACCGTTTTATGGGTACGGCTATGCAATACCCTACTAATTACGGTTATATTCCACACACCTTATCTGACGATGGTGACCCCGTTGACGTGTTAGTGATGACACCAGTGCCGTTGATTCCTGGCGTAGTAGTGCGTTGCCGCCCATTAGGCGTTTTGTTGATGGAAGATGAAGCGGGCATGGACGCGAAAGTGTTTGCAGTACCCGTACCTAAAGTGTGCGGTTTGTATGGGCATTTAAAAAGCCATACCGATGTTTCAGCTTGGCGCCTGGAAATGATTTCACACTTTTTTGAGCACTATAAAGATTTGGATAAAGGAAAATGGGTGAAAATTAACGGCTGGGGCGATATTGAAGCCGCTAAAAAAGAGATTTTATCTGGCGTAGAAAACTACAATAATGCAGATGTGAAACCCGCTTTTTAGTACGTTTTTTAAGCTAAAAAAGTGGTTAACTTAACACTTAAAATGTAACAAAAAAGGCAGCTTTGAGCTGCCTTTTTTATTTCAAATTAAAAAAATTAAATGTGTAGCAATGGCACAATTAACAGCGCCACAATATTAATAATTTTAATGAGTGGATTCACCGCTGGGCCTGCTGTATCTTTGTATGGATCGCCCACAGTATCACCAGTGACAGCGGCTTTGTGCGCGTCTGAGCCTTTGCCGCCGTGGTTGCCATCTTCAATATATTTTTTGGCATTATCCCAAGCGCCACCGCCAGTACACATGGATATTGCCACAAATAAACCAGTCACAATAGTACCCATTAATAATCCGCCTAACGCTACAGGGCCTAATAATAAGCCCACTGCAATGGGCACCGCGACTGGTAATAATGACGGAATCATCATTTCTTTAATAGCCGCAGTGGTTAGCATATCCACCGCTTTACCATACTCTGGTTTGGCGGTGCCTTCCATAATACCTTTAATATCGCGGAACTGACGGCGCACTTCTTCTACCACCGCACCTGCTGCACGGCCAACTGCTTCCATCGCCATTGCCGCAAATAAGAACGGTATTAAGCCACCGATAAATAAGCCAATAATCACCATTGGGTCGCTTAAATCAAATTTCACATCAATACCGGCGCCTTCTAGTTTGTGTGTGTAATCGGCAAATAATACCAATGCCGCTAAACCCGCAGAACCAATCGCATAGCCTTTGGTCACGGCTTTTGTCGTATTGCCAACGGCGTCTAACGGGTCAGTTACATCACGCACTTCTTTTGGTAAACCGGCCATTTCAGCAATACCGCCTGCGTTATCGGTAATAGGGCCATAAGCATCTAGCGCCACCACAATACCCGCCATACTTAACATGGATGTGGCCGCAATTGCGATGCCATATAAACCACCTAATTGGTATGAAGTCCAAATAGCCAAACACACTGAAAGCACAGGCCAAGCGGTAGATTTCATTGAAATACCAATGCCTGCAATGATGTTAGTGGCGTGGCCAGTGGTAGACGCTTGCGCCACATGGCGTACTGGTGCGTAATCGGTGCCTGTATAGTATTCGGTGATCCATACTAAAGCCGCCGTTAAAATTAAACCAACCGCACAAGAGCCAAATAATTGATTGGCAGAAATGGTTAAGTCGCCTGCGGTTAATCCTTGCGGGAACAAATGTTGCGTGACGAAGTAGAAAGCGATTAATGATAAAACGCCTGCTACCGCCAAGCCTTTGTATAGCGCCGGCATCACGTTTTTCATACTAGGTGACGCTTTCACAAAGAAGCAACCAATGATAGAGGCGACGATAGACACCGCGCCCAACATTAATGGATAAATAATGCCATTAGCGCCTGCATCGGTAATTAACAAGCCGCCAAGTACCATGGTGGCGATTAATGTCACTGCATAGGTTTCAAATAAATCGGCCGCCATACCCGCGCAATCGCCCACGTTATCGCCTACGTTATCGGCAATCACTGCTGGGTTTCGCGGGTCATCTTCAGGAATGCCTGCTTCAACTTTGCCCACTAAATCCGCACCTACATCAGCACCTTTGGTGAAAATGCCGCCGCCCAAACGTGCAAAAATGGAGATTAGAGAAGAGCCAAACGCTAAGCCAATCAGTGGGTCTAGGTTGGTTGCATTTTCTGCACCTAAAAACCAGTAAAAACCAGCCACGCCAAGCAAACCTAAGCCAACTACTAGCATGCCAGTCACGGCGCCACCTTTAAACGCCACATCAAACGCTGGTGCAATACCGTTTGTTGCTGCTTGCGCTGTACGCACATTGGCTTTTACAGATACGTTCATGCCAATGAAACCGCAGGCGCCTGATAATACTGCGCCTACAACAAAACCAATCGCGGTAGTAGTGCCTAAAAAGAAAGCGACCAATATGGCTAAAACCACACCTACCATGGCAATGGTTTTATATTGTCTGGCTAAATACGCGGCTGCCCCTTGTTGAATTGCGCCAGCAATTTCTTGCATGCGTGCGTTGCCGGCTGGCAAATTGGTAATCCATTTACTCATTACAATGCCATAAACTACGGCTAAAATGGCTGCTGCAATGGTGATTATTAATGCGACTGACATGACTTCTCCCTATCTATTATGAATAAATCTGAAACGACATCGACGTGCAAATTAATTAAGAAAAACGGTTTGAATATTGTAATCAAGTTGTCAATAATGTAATTATTTTGTAACAACCCGAGGCATTATGGCACTAAAAATGCGCAATCACAATACACTTAAAGTGACGTTAACAGTATCAATATAAGCATGAAACCCAATAAATTATACTCAAAACAATCAATCAATTGGATGCTAAATGCAGCCATCATTTATATACTTGGCTAAGTTAGCAATGTAGCGCCAAAGACGGCTTAAATTGATTAGCTTAACTAGAAAAGCTTAAAAACTTAACCCTAAAAATGGCTTAAGTTTTGCTGGCAAGTGAATTCAGTTGTTCAGCAAGTGCAGATTCGCCTAGGTCTTGCGCCAATTTTTTAAGGCTATTCGCTGCCTGTTTAGATAGCTTGCGCGGCGTTTGCGCGATAGCTTTTGGTTGAGATTTAACTTGCACTTTCACAATAATTGCAGTAACTTTACAATCCTTAAACGCAGCCCTGCTTTGTTGCAAATGCTGTAATTGAATCAAAAGATTAGCTTGGCTTAATTTGATTTTACTGGCAACCATTGCGCTATGCGCATAAATGCTTAATTGACCATTATTTAAGTTGCCCACGCTGCTTAATCTGCTTAATATTTCGGGGCAGGCAGCAGCCCACAATTGCTGCAATAGTTGGTGTGATTGTAATTGCTGGTTTAAAGCACCAAGCAGATTATTTTGCTGCCCACTAGGTTGATTAATTAAGCTATTCATTTTGCGCATCAATAGATTTTACTGCAAAGTGGCTTGCTTGGTTAGACTTAAAAATCACGCGCACAGACATCAGTAAACAGGCTGAAACTTTAATTTAAGTCAGATAGATTAATGACAAAAACGCAATGAATATTATTTTAATTTCTAACAGTATGGCTAAAGCCAAAAGTTTGTCTGCGCTGCAGGCAGGCTTGCTGGTGGCTGCTTTAGTATTGCTGCCAGTGATGCTGACTTTGTTATTTATTACGCCGCCCAGTAATATTAAAGAGCGCGGCATGAAAGCCTTGTTACCGCCACAAATTAAAAGCTCGATTATTTCATCCCAAGTGCATCTCGATGCTTACGCCAAAGAGTTGGGTGAATTGCAAGCGCGCATGATGCGCCTTGATGCGCAAAACCAACGCCTTGCCAAGTTAACCGGTGAAAAAGAGCAAAAAATCATCATTAATCCGCATTTAAAACCAATGGGCGGTTTGCAAATGGATGGCCGTGGCGGACCTTATATCGCGTCGCATTCAATGACAGAAACAGAATTAATCGCCATGATAAAACAGTTAGTAGAAGCTGTTGATGCGCGCGATGCCTATATGAGTACGCTTGAAGCTAAAATTTTGCAAAAAAGTGTGCTCAAGGATATGTTGCCCAATAGCAGCCCTATTGACGCCGCGTTTAATTCGTCTAGCTATGGTTGGCGTATCGACCCGTTTAATGGCAACAAAGCTTTTCATGAGGGTTTAGATTTTACCGCTAATACTGGAGTGCCTATCCGTGCCGCTGCAGACGGCATTGTATCTAGCGCGGAACGCACATCCGATTATGGTAATATAGTTAAAATTGATCATGGCTCTGGTTTAGAAACGCGTTATGCGCATGCTTCAAAATTGTTAGTCAGTGCAGGTGAGCGTGTGGTTAAAGGTCAAATTGTGGCGCAAGTGGGCAGTACAGGTCGTTCTACAGGGCCACATTTACATTACGAAATTAGATTAAACGGCAATGCGTTAGACCCGCGTCAATATTTAAACAGGCAAAGCAAATAAAACAGCACTATTTGTAGCTCTTTAATATTGAAATAAACTTTAACTACCCAATATCCATACAATATAATCAATTTTTTCGTCTAATCTCATTTATAGGTTTCCGAAGTTTCGGAAAAGCGGTGTCTCTTCATGTTATCCACGTTGTTTAGAAAATTTTTCGGTAGTCGTAACGATAGGCTTGTGAAGCAATATGGCCAAACAGTAAATGCAATCAATGCGCTAGAACCTGCCATGCAAGCGTTGTCCGATGATGCGTTACGGGCAAAAACGCAAAGCTTTAAGCAACGTTTTCAGCAAGGTGAAAGTTTAGAAAAATTACTGCCAGAAGCATTTGCCGTCGTGCGCGAGGGTGGCGTGCGCGCGTTGGGTATGCGCCATTTTGATGTGCAATTAATCGGTGGCATGGTGCTTAACGCAGGCAAAATTGCCGAAATGCGCACTGGCGAAGGCAAAACGCTGGTTGCAACCTTGCCAGTTTACTTAAATGCGATTACAGGTAAAGGCGTTCACGTGGTCACCGTGAATGATTATTTGGCCAAACGCGATGCGGAATGGATGGGTAAGTTATACAACTTTTTAGGTTTAAGCGTTGGTATTAATTTATCGCAAATGCAGCATGA
>JBKJRD010000057.1:0-6850 GCA_046594885.1 Methylotenera sp.
TGCGCCGAAGGTGAAACAGGTTTTGTGTACCACGGCGCGCTGGATTTCGAAGTATCCACGCAAGCCAACAGTACCTTACCAAAACCACCTTGCAAAATCATGATGAACGTCGGCAACCCCGATATGGCGTTCAGCTTTGCGCAGATTCCCAACGATGGCGTTGGTTTAGCGCGCTTAGAGTTTGTGATTAACAATATGGTTGGTATTCACCCTAAAGCGATTTTAAACGTAGATGCAATGCCAAAAAGTATCCAATCCACCATTAAAAGTCGCGCGCGCGGTTATGCCTCACCTAAACAATTTTACATTGATAAAGTGGCAGAAGGCGTTGCTACGATTGCCGCTTCTTTTTACCCAAAATCAGTGATTGTGCGCACGTCTGATTTCAAATCGAACGAGTACAAAAAATTGGTTGGTGGCGATATTTATGAGCCAGACGAAGAAAACCCAATGATTGGCTTCCGCGGCGCCGCGCGTTACATGGCAGAAGATTTTAAAGAATGCTTTGCCATGGAATGCGTGGCCATGAAAAAAGTACGCGATGAAATGGGTTTAGTAAACGTTGAACTGATGATTCCTTTTGTGCGTACGCTAGATGAAGCCAAAGCCGTGACTGAAATTATGGCTGAAAATGGTCTTAAACGCGGTGAAAATGGTTTACGCATTATCATGATGTGTGAGATTCCTTCTAATGCATTGTTGGCTGAACAATTTCTGGAGTATTTTGACGGCTTCTCAATCGGCTCTAACGATTTAACGCAATTAACTTTAGGCATGGATAGAGATTCTGGTATTTTGGCGGATGGTTTTGATGAACGTAACGATGCCGTGAAAGCATTACTTAAAATGGCGATTAGCACCTGTAACCGCTTGGGCAAATATGTGGGCATTTGTGGTCAAGGCCCATCTGATCACCCCGATTTTGCTGAATGGCTAGTGGCAGAAGGCATACAATCAATTTCACTTAACCCTGACACCGTAGTGGCCACTTGGCAACGGCTAACTAAAAAATAAAAGGCAGTTTAAATGGATCACCGTACTGTATTTTTTATTTCTGACGGCACTGGTATCACGGCTGGTGCCTTGGGTAAATTGCTGGAACATTTTCCGCGCACTAATTTTAAGCAAGTGCGATTGCCGTTTACCGATACTTTAGACAAAATCAAACTGGCCAAAAATGCCATATTAGAAGCGACGGAAGAAGATAAGGCGCGCCCTGCGGTGATTATGTCTTTGGGTAATATAGAGTTGCGCAACTGTTTAAAAGAAGCCAACGCTTATTTTATTGATTTATTTACCGCCTTTATCGACCCGCTGGGAGAAGAACTCAATCAAAAGCCGCTTACTGGCGCTGGCATTGCACATAGCGTAATGGGCACCAATTATCATGAACGTATGGAAGCGATTAACTTTACGCTTAACCACGATGACGGCATGACAAACTCTGGTCTGGATGAAGCACAAGTGATTTTAATTGGCGTTTCACGCTGCGGCAAAACCCCAACCAGCATTTATTTGGCCATGCAATTTGGTATTAAAGCCGCCAATTACCCCTTGATTCCTGAAGATTTTGAGCGTGGTGCATTACCAGAAGTGTTATACCAACATATTGATAAGATTTTTGGCTTAACGATTAAGGCAGAGCGTTTGCATTCCGTGCGTTCCGAACGTAGACCAGATAGTTTTTACGCTTCTTTAGATAATTGTCGCAAAGAAATCGCCACTGCTGAAAATTTAATGCGCGCGAGTGATATCACCTGGGCCGATTCAACCAGTCGTTCTATTGAAGAATTATCTGCGATTATTTTGCAAAAAATTCGTCAACCAGCTAAACAAGTAGCTTAATTATTGGGTGTTTTTAAGTGTTAAGTAACCTTGTTATATGCAAAAAAAAGAGGCTATTAAGCCTCTTTTTAATTATAACGCCATTAAAAAAGTGTTATTTCAAATAAGGTTTTATTTTACCTACAATATCTGGCGAATCGGGCAATACGGTGCTTTCAAACGCGTACACCTCTTTACCGCCTGGTAATATCACGTATTTATAGAAGTTCCACATTGGCGCCTGACCAGATTTCGCTGCCAACTGTTTGTAAAAAGGATTCACATTTACGCCAGAAACTGAGCTTTTAGGTGTCATTGGAAAATTCACACCATAAGTTGCCTTGCAAAAATCGCCAATGGCTTTGTCCTCATTTAACTCTTGTTTAAAATCATTTGACGGGAAACCAACCACCAACAAACCCTGCTCCTTGTGCTTTTTGTATAGACCTTCTAGCGCTTCAAATTGTGGTGCAAAGCCGCATTTGCTCGCCGTATTCACTACCAAGATGGGTTTATCTTGATAGTCACACAAATTGATTTTTTTGCCTTGTAATGTGGTGTACTGGTGGTTGTACAAATCTGGGCAATTTGCTGCGCTTGCTGTCGTATTAATACCTACTACTAAAAATCCAAATAATCCTACCAATAAATTTTTTTTCATTTTTGGTCTTTCAAAGTGGTTAACTTGCATAGGCTATATGGACTTAAACTGGTCGATTTCGTTCGCTGCACTTCTTTAAATAAACATTTAAATCAAGCTGTGATGCAGCAAACCCAATAGCGCAAACAAACCAATTAATTGAATCACTGTGAATTTAAATCGCAACAGGATGATCAGTGCGGCGAATGTCAGTACAAAAGCAAACCAATCAATAGTTTTGAAAATAGTATCCAACGAAAAATCACCTTTTGGCCAAAAAATATGCATGGCAAAAAACACCGCCAAACTCGCAATAACGCCGACAACTGCAGCGGTAATTGCGGTTAAAGGTGCGGTTAGCTGCATATTGTTTTGCGTAGATTCAATTAAAGGTGCGCCAACAAATATAAACAGAAACGAAGGCAAAAATGTAAAAAAAGTGACTGTGCAAGCCGCTAAAATTGCAGAGAGCAATTGGCTATCGGCACCTATAAAAGGTTGTGCCCAAGCGCCCACAAAACCCACAAATGTGACCACCATAATCAAAGGCCCTGGTGTTGTTTCGCCCAAAGCCAGGCCGTCCATCATTTGCGTTGCAGATAGCCAATGATAGTGTTCCACCGCGCCTTGAAATACATAAGGCAATACTGCGTAAGCGCCGCCAAATGTCAATAAAGCCGCTTTAGTAAAAAACCACGCCATCTGCGTTAAGGTGCCATTCCAGCCATATTGCATGATTAATACTAGCATGCTACTTAACCATATCAATAAGCCAATAATAATGAATACAGCGAATGTTTTAATGCTAAATATTGCATGTGCAGGTGCTGCAGTATTGTCATCAATCAATGCGCGCCCATCATGTTTTTGCGCTGCATGATGGGTAGATTGAACGTTAAATAATGACGGCTGAAAATGATTAATTAATAATCCCAGCAAAACTGCCACTAACAAAATGATTGGAAAAGCAACAGCAAACAAACTGATTGCAATAAAAGATGCGCCTGCAATCGCCCAAAGTGCTTGATTTTTAAGTATGCGTGAGCCAATTCTGTAAGCGGCGAATAGCACAATTGCGACCACGGCAGGTTTGATGCCATATAAAATTCCCGCGATTGCCGTTATATGACCAAAACGCATATAAATATAACTAAGCGCAATGAGTATTAATAAAGAAGGCAGCACAAATAATCCGCCCGCGATTAAACCGCCCCAAGTGCGGTGCATCAGCCAGCCGATATAAGTAGCCAACTGCTGCGCCTCTGGCCCCGGCAGCACCATGCAGTAATTAAGCGCGTGCAAAAAACGCTTTTCAGATATCCAGCGTTTATTGTCCACTAAATCTTGATGCATGATGCTGATTTGCCCAGCAGGCCCACCAAAACTGATGAAGCCTAATTTTAGCCAATACCAAAATGCTTGGCGCAAAGTAGGTGCACAAAGTATTTCTTCATTCTCTTTTATTTGGCTAAAGGATTTAGATTTAGTCATATCACTTTAATTACATACGATTACTATATGATTTAATTGGATAATTTATTAATAATTTACATATAAATTACGATTTTTAATGCGTTATTAATAACTGAATTTTTTATAATAGTTATATCAATATATTTTTATATATATTTTATTAATCAGATTCAAATATGAAATTAAGCATTTTTGCCTTATTAATTTACACCATCTGTACTAATTCAACTATATATGCAGCGTGTGAATCGGTGATGGGCGCTTGCGTTAAAGATGCAACATATGACACTTCGTCGCATATCAAATCTCAAATAGTAAATAAAGTAACACATGAGCAACCAGTCACAGCATCAGTCGAACAAGTCAATCGCTAAAGTAGCCATAAAACAGCAAGCGGCTCTATAAGTCTGGTGCAAACAATGCATAAAGCTGCACTTAAATAAAAACAGGGAAATGTGTAGCATTAAGGCAAGCTGCAGATAACTTAACCGGTGGCGGAGAGAGAGTCCACTAAACCTACTTTCGCTGACCTCCGCAGTAGAATATAAATAGTAATAATTTCAGTAACTTAAAATATTTTAGTTTGCTTTCGTTCGCTGTTGTTTGCTACAATTCTAATCAGTGGGTAAGAACACTGGTAAGAACAGAATTAAGCTAATGGCAAAAACTACTGAATTAATATCACCCATCTCTGTAAAGACTCTACCTACAGGCTTTCATTCTGACGGCGGTAACTTATACCTCAGAGTAAAAGAGACAGGCGCACGCAGTTGGGTATTTAGATATAAACAATCTGGCAAGGTAAGTGAGTTAGGCCTTGGATCAACAAAGAGCAAATCACTTAAAGATGCTCGCAAACTTGCCACTGAAATGCGTTCAGCTATTATTAAGGGCGAGAACCCTGCCCTATGCGTAAACAAAAAATCAGACTTACCATCCAAAACATTTAAAGATTATGCTTTAGAGTTAATTGAGATTAAACGAGCTGGGTGGCGTAATGCGAAACATGCCCAGCAATGGGAAAACACTTTAAAACAATTCGCATATCCCAAAATAGGTAAGAAGCTTCCTGCTGACATTTCACTTGCAGACGTAAAAAGTATCTTATTAGAAATGTGGGGTAATAAGACTGAAACAGCCGTAAGACTTCGTGGACGCATTGAAGCAGTATTAGATTATGCAATCGTTCATGAAGACGCTGATAGACGCAACCCTGCGCGCTGGAAAGGTAACTTGGACAAAGTATTGCCTCCACCTAAAAAAGTAACTAAAGTAATTCATCACCCTTCTGCCAACTACGCCGACGTGCCAAACATAATGTCACGCTTACGTGAGAAAGATACTGTTTCAGCTTACAACCTACGCTTTACAATTTTAACGGCTACAAGGTCAGGAGAATCACGCGGCGCATTGTGGAGCGAAATAGATTTAGTTAATAAAGTATGGACTATTCCAGCTTCTAGAATGAAGGCAGAAAGAGAACACAAAATCCCATTATGCGATGAGACTTTAGAAGTATTAGCAGAGATGAAAATATGGAATATAAACAACTCAAAAATAGTATTTAATACTGGTCGCGACGTTGGCGTATCAGACGTAGCTGTTAATAAAACATTGCATGCTATCCATCCTAATATTACGGTTCATGGATTCCGATCAAGCTTTAGAATATGGGGCGCAGAAACAACTTCAACTCCAAGCGCGGTTCTTGAATTAGCACTAGCGCACGTTAACCCAAATGAAGTCGAGGCCGCTTATCAGCGTAGTGATTTATTTGAGCGTAGACGCGAATTAATGACGGTATGGGGCAATTTCTGCAAAACTAAAGGTAATGTGGTTCATTTAGTACAGAATGCTTAATATCGACGCATATAAATGCGTTTTAAGCGGTTATTACAATAACAGTAATGTATAAGTATCAATAGATTTTTTGATTTAACCGTCCCCCATACGGATTATGGGGAAATCGGCAACACTGGTATTCGTCGAAAGATACCAGTGAAGCCTAACCACAATGCAATACTAATAAGGAGTATCACGCTATGGCTGACTTAGATTTTACATTATTTAGAGATTTAAAATTAAGTGTTGAGGGTATGGATTGCATCTCGCAAGTCAACAATGAGGCAATTAGTCAGCTTGCAACTGCTATTTCACGCCTTTCAAAAGATAAAAACATTCAAGCATTAGCAAAGCAAATTGATGTTTTTGCACAAGATACTATGAATGAAATTAATGCAACGGCTGAACAATTAGGTGCTAACTACAAAGGTGATCATTAATCATGAATAATGATGATATTGAAATTCGTAGTGGAGCTATTGCATGTTTAGAGTCATTAAAGATTATTGAACAAATAGCAGATAACGAATCAGGTGAATGGAATTTAGATCAATGTTTAAAAGCTCAACAAATCGCAGTTTCATCCGCATTATTAGTCGCAGGTGAAATACCAAATCGAACAAATGGAATAATTGCTGCTTTGGCCGAATATATTTACTCTCACCATGCATCAGGCACACCAAACTTGGAAAAGTGGAGGCCACAAACTGCAATGACTGAAGGAGAAAAAGAAGTTTATAACCAACTATATACAAACGAGAGTGATCAGCTTTAAATAGTCAAGCCCACTACCTAGCACCAGCCTAATTAACTGATGCGAACCTGTTAGCCCTTCACTAGCATTGGTAGTGGTATCTATATATGAGGGTACATTTTGAAGGTTGTATTGATGATATTTAAAGCTAAGAACACATCAGGGCAATGGGAATATAGCGACCCAATTCAACATCAATTCGCATGGTATTGTGAAACTTATGGGTTTGATATGTCGCGTTTTGACTTATTCTTGATGCGCGCGGTGGTGAGGGCCTTGAGGACGACGCGGCGGGCCTGGAGGAGCCAGCGCCCCTG
>JBKJRD010000067.1:0-28283 GCA_046594885.1 Methylotenera sp.
CCAATTCCGCCATCTGGGCATATTCACTTAACATGAATAATGCGCCAAATTTTATAGGAAGCAACTAACTTGTCAATTAAAAAAACCGACACAAGCTCAAAACGGATATCTGATCCACACGCCAATCGTGAGGCAGCGCAATATGATACGCCGCTACCAAGCCGTGAATTGGTGTTGCAAATATTGTCTGATCAAGGCGTGCCATTAAGTAATGAACAAATTTATACTTTACTGGATATTGATGCTAGTGAACGTGATAATTTTAATAAACGCTTAAATGCAATGGAGCGCGAAGGCCAAATTATGCGTAACCGCAAGGGTGCGTTATGTTTGGCAGAAAAAATTCACCTGATTGCAGGTAAAGTACTTGGGCATCCAGACGGTTTTGGCTTTTTAGTGCCTGATGATAAAGCTAAACACCCTGAAGATTTATTTCTAGGTCCGCGCGAGATGGCGCAAGTGATGCATGGTGATCGCGCCATGGCGCGCATAGCAGGTTTAGACAGAAAAGGTCGGCCAGAAGGTAAAATTGTTGAAGTGCTAGAACGCAGCACCAAAACATTGGTAGGGCGCATTGTACGTGGCACAGGCGTTACCATTGTTGCCGCCGAAGATAAACGTATCAATCAAGATA
The DNA here is from genome assembly GCA_046594885.1 of Methylotenera sp. GTDB lineage: Bacteria > Pseudomonadota > Gammaproteobacteria > Burkholderiales > Methylophilaceae > Methylotenera_A. Next base: position 635 of record JBKJRD010000067.1, read on the forward strand.
TTTTAATACCTTACCATTTAGATATGGGCGCAAAACCAGGCCAAGTGGTGATGGTGGAATTAACCGAACAGCCTAGCTCACATGCGCATCCGATGGGCAAAATCGTACAGATTTTGGGTAACTATGCAGATAGTGGCATGGAGATTGAAATTGCTTTACGCAAACATAAGCTGCCACACGAGTTTTCACCAGCTGCGATTAATCAAGCAGAACGTATTCCTAAATTAGTGCAACCGGCTGATTATAAAGGTCGTATTGATTTACGTGAGTTGCCACTCATCACGATTGATGGTGAAACGGCGCGCGATTTTGACGATGCAGTATTTGCAGAACCATTGCATGCTGATAAACCAAGCTTAGGCTGGCGTTTGGTCGTTGCAATTGCCGACGTGAGCTTTTATGTGAAGCCTGATGACGCGCTAGATAAAGAAGCATTTGAACGTGGCAATTCGGTGTATTTTCCGCGTCGTGTAATTCCGATGTTACCAGAGGCTTTGTCCAATGGCTTGTGTTCGCTTAACCCAGATGTTGAACGATTGTGTATGATTTGCGATATGCAAATTGATACTGCTGGTATCGTACAAAAATATCAGTTTTACCCGTCTGTGATGCGCTCAAAAGCGCGTATGACTTACACCAAAGTAGCCGATATGCTACAAAATCCTGAAGGCGATACCGCCAAAGAATACAGCCATGTCTTGCCGCATGCACAAAACTTATACAGTTTATTTAAGTTAATGCTCAATCAGCGTGAAAAACGCGGTGCAATTGAATTTGAATCGACTGAAACCATGATGGTTTTTGATGATAACGGTAAAATTGAGCGTATTGTGCCCACTGGCCGCAATGATGCACACAAGCTAATTGAAGAGTGCATGCTGGCTGCCAATGTTTGCGCAGCGAATTTTTTACATAAAAATGAACATGCTGCGCTGTATCGTATTCATGAAGGCCCAACGCCAGAAAAACTTGAAGCCTTGCGTACCTTTATGGCCGAAGTGGGTTTTGGCGTGACTGGTGGCGATAAACCGCACGCCAAAGATTATGGCAAGCTCATGAATCTGATTAAAAATCGGCCAGATGCACAATTGTTGCAAACGGTGTTATTAAGATCAATGCAGCAAGCGGTTTACAGCCCAGAAAATGTCGGCCATTTTGGTTTGGCGTATGAGGCTTATGCACATTTTACCTCGCCGATTAGGCGCTATCCTGATTTGCTGATTCATCGCGCGATTAAAGCCGTTTTAAATAAAGAAAAATATAAAGCCAAAGATTGGCATAATTTAGGCGTACATTGTTCGATGACCGAACGCCGCGCGGATGATGCGACGCGTGATGTAACCAATTGGCTGAAATGCTATTACATGCAGGATAAAATTGGTGAAATATATGAGGGCACAGTGGCAGGCGTCACCAGTTTTGGCCTATTTGTCGCTTTAGATGGCGTGTATGTAGAAGGCTTAGTGCACGTGACCGAATTAGGAAATGATTATTTTAATTACGATAAAGCGCGCCACGAAATGCTGGGAGAACGCACTGGCATGCGTTTTAGGTTGGGCGATAGATTAACGGTAAAAGTAGCGCGGGTAGATTTAGAAACCAGTAAAATTGATTTTACTTTAGTGACTGGCACTGATAAACCAAGTGGCACGCTAGATATGAATGCGCAAAATAAGCAAAATACACGTTTTAATAAGCCTTTAACTGTTAAAAAATCTAATGCGCCAGATGATGCTAATGTTGATTTCAAGCCTTTAAGTACACGTGCGCTTGAAAAAGCGAAAAAAGACCGTTCTGGTGCAAAAAAAGCCATAAAAAGTTCGCCTAAATTAGGTGTTAAGTCTGGCTCTAAGTCTTCATCAAAACCTAGTTCAAAGCCAGCTTCCAACAATAGAAACATCAAAAATAAAGGCAAAAGATAAACAATGAGAAAAGCAACATGAGCGATAGCCGTATTTTATTTGGCTTTCACGCCGTGCTTAGTCGTATGCGTCAGCATGCAACCAGCATTGAAGAAATCTTGATTGATCGCGATCGCATTGATGCGCGCATGAAAGATTTACTGAATATGGCAGAAGCTTCTAAGGTGCGTACCATGCAAGTAGAGCGCAACCGTTTGGATGGTCTGGCAGGCACCAACGGGCGCCACCAAGGCGTGATTGCGCGCGTGGTTGATACGCCCATTCCCTATAAAGACATTCACGATATTTTAGAATCTGACTTAACGGAGCCGCCATTTTTCTTGGTGCTAGATGGTGTTGAAGACCCGCATAATTTAGGTGCGTGTTTGCGTGTAGCAGACGCGATGGGGGTTCATGCAGTCATCGCCCCTAAAGACCGAGCCGTTGGCTTAAATGCAACCGTGCGCAAGGTGGCCTGTGGTGCGGCAGAAACAGTACCTTTTATTGCAGTAACCAATTTGGCACGTACTTTGCGCGAGTTAAAAGAAGCAGGTGTGTTTATAATGGGCACCGCGATGGAAGCACCCAAAGGCATGAATATGCCCACTAGTTTGCTTAATACTAAATTGGATGGTCCAATTGCTTTGGTATTAGGCGCGGAGGGCGATGGCATTCGCCGTTTAACGGCTGAAACCTGTGATGCACTAGTCACTATCCCGATGTTTGGCAGCGTAGAAAGCCTTAATGTCAGTGTAGCAAGCGGAATTTGCCTGTATGAGGCGCGCCGTCAGCGCAGTTTAAAGCTTAGTGAAGCAGTTTGACTGTCAACTTAAGCACTTAAAAAGTTTAATTAATTTAGCTTAAGTGTGTTTAACGTGCGATTGCGTACCGTTTTAAGCAATTGCGCGTTTTCAATCAATGATTCGCCATAGCTGGGAATCAATTGCTGCATTTTTTGCTGCCACGCACTGGTTTTTAATTGTGTTGCAAAACAACGCTCAATCACATCAACCATCGCTTGCACACTGATAGATGCACCAGGAGATGCGCCTAATAATCCAGCAAGCGAGCCGTCACTTGAAGTAATTATTTCAGTGCCAAATTCTAGCTTTCCCATTTTTTCATTACATTTCTTGATGATTTGCACACGTTGCCCAGCACTGGCTAAATGCCAATCTTCTAACTTAGCAATCGGCAAAAAAGCACGCAAGGCGTGCATACGCTGCTCATGTGTTTGAAACACTTCTCCCACCAAATATTTTGTTAACGCCATATTATGCTTACCTGCGCCCAGCATGGCCTTTACATTATTCGCTTTAACTGATTTAGCTAAATCCAATCTCGAGCCTTGCTTCAGAAATTTAGTGGTAAAGCCAGCAAAGGGGCCAAATAACAATGCAGATTGACCGTTAATCTTGCGGGTATCTAAATGTGGCACAGACATCGGTGGCGCGCCTAAGGCAGCTTTGCCATATACTTTCACTTGATGTTGTTTAATCACTTCTTGATTATTACAAATCAGCCATTGGCCGCTAACAGGAAAACCGCCATATCCATTGCTTTCAGGAATATTTGCCTTTTGCAACAAAGGTAATACACCACCACCAGCGCCCAAAAACACAAACTTTGCCTGTATGGTGTCACTCTGATTTGTGGATTGATGCTGAACAGAAACTTGCCAGTGATGATTGATTTTTTTGAGTTTTTTTACGCGTGTATGATTCAAAAAATCAAAGTTTGGTGATGTTTTTAATTGGTTAAGCATATGTCGTGTTAATGCGCCAAAGTCAATATCTGAGCCATAATCAACATAGGTTGCTGCAAATTTCTGTTTTGTATTTTGCTGCGCCATCACCAGTGGCATCCAACTGCTTAATTGTTCTCTATCTTCGCTGTAGTGCATATCAGCAAACAAGTGATGCTGCTTTAGCAAGGTGAATCGGTTTTTTAAAAACTCGACATTTTTTTCGCCATGAACAAAACTTAAATGCGGTGTTTTGTTAATAAACTGCGCGGGTTTTGGCAGCGCTTTGCTTTCAACCAAAAATGACCAAAACTGTAAAGAAACCTCGAATGCCGCATTAATTTCAAGTGCGCGTTTGATGTTGATTGAGCCATCAGCTGCAATGGGCGTGTAATTGAGCTCGCAATACCCAGCATGGCCAGTGCCAGCATTATTCAGTGCAGATGAGCTTTCTAAAGCGACATCGTCAAGCTGCTCAACTAAGGTGATGCTAAGCATAGGATCTAATTGCTGTAGCAAAGTACCCAAAGTAGCACTCATGATACCGCCGCCCACTAACAAAATATCGGTTTGTCTATTTTTCATACGCTTATCATTAGCCATTTTAAGATGGCGTGGTGACTAAAAAAGATTGGGATGTAAACTGCTGACAATAAAAAAGCCAGAAAAACTGGCTTTTAAATAAAATTTTCGCTAATAATTACGTCTTTTAGGCGGGCTGTAAGCTTGCTTTGCTTCAATGTGCCTAAAAGTGATGCGCCCATTGTTGATATCATAAGGCGAAAGCTCCAATACCACTTTATCGCCAGCTAAAATACGAATATGATTTTTGCGCATCTTACCGCCAGTGTAAGCAATTAATTTATGCCCATTTTCTAGCGTTACACGATAACGCGAATCGGGTAGAATTTCATCTACCACGCCATTCATTTCAATCAATTCTTCTTTAGCCAAACATTTACTCCAATGTAATGTGCAATTCACTCTTAAGAACCATAAGATGCACTTGCAAATGATGGGAATCGTGACGGCAAAGCTTTTAAATAAGGCGTCGCCACTACTTATTGCCTGCGCATTATAGTCTTGGCCATGAAAATAAGCAATTAAATTGACAGCGATGCAACTTAAAACACCCCTGATTTGAACATAAATACCAAATAATTTGAAATAATGCTTGACATAAAGGGCGCATTTACGTAAAAAGCTTTCTAGGCGTTTGAATTTTTAAATTGTTGAGTTTTCGAAACTAGTAATATTTTAAAAACCCAAACTTTTAGGGTGCCTCCCTTTTTTTAAAGTATGAAAGTAAGATTATGGCAACAGGTATTGTAAAATGGTTTAATGACTCTAAAGGCTTCGGCTTTATTACTCCAGACGCAGGCGGTGACGATTTATTCGCACATTTCTCAGCTATCGTTGATAGCGGCTACAAAAGCTTAAAAGAAAACGATCGCGTTAGTTTTGATGTAACTGATGGACCAAAAGGCAAACAAGCCTCAAACATCCAAAAAGCATAAGTTGTAAAACTTAAGCTAAATCGCGTTACAAAATTGTAATACTTAAAATGGCCCTTAATTGGGCCATTTTTTTACCGTTTAATTATAGTTAACACTCAATAATGCGCAAAAAAACACAGATAATCTTGGCTTGATTAGCCTCATTATTTTTATGCGCATTTAAAATGCGTGCAAAGTATTTGCCAATAAATTAAAGTAGCATGCATGCTTAAAGCCATTCATAAAAAATTCCTCACAGGTCTTATCACTTTATTGCCTGTTATTCTGACGTTTTATTTGCTTTACTGGTTTGTGATTGCCACCGAATCGCTTTTAGGCGGTTTAATCAGAGCTGTGATTTCAGATGATTTTTATAAGCCTGGAATGGGGGTTGCAATCGGCTTATTGGCGACTTTAATCGTTGGTATGTTGATGCAGACGATTATTGCCCGATTCATTTTTGCACGTCTTGAGAACATACTATCTCGCCTTCCCGTTATTAAGTCTATTTATTTATCTATTCGAGATTTGCTAGATTATTTTTCAGCAGAAAAAGATAAAGATTTCGAGCAGGTAGTTGCCGTGAGTTTAGGTGAAAGCGGCTTGCAGGTTGTGGGCTTAGTCACGCAGCATGACATGCGTAATTTACCCGCTGGATTTAATCAAAAAGACAGTTTATTGGTGTACATTCCAATGAGTTACGGCATTGGCGGCTTTGCGGTGCTGGTGCCGCGCTCTGCAACCAGATCACTCGATATGAGCATGGAAGATGCCATGCGATTTAGCTTAACTGCTGGCGTAACCAGTACTTCAAAATCAGATAAACCGCATACTTAACACTTGATTTTACACAAAAAGTCTTCCTCAAAAAAATTTCTTTCAATCATGCATTTAATAAAATAAACCCAGCGCGCCACTTAGTGGGTAAATAATGCATGTTAGGTTATGGTTAAAATGAAGTGTTATCTCAGTGCATTTAGCCCAGCAAAAGTAAATTTAAGTAAATGTAAGAAACTAAAAAGCTAAATAATTGTTACAAGTATTAGTATGTGGTGCGTGCTGCTGGGTAATTAACATTATTGAAAGTAATGCTGTGAAAAATATCGCTTTATTTAACCCATTAAAAACTAAAATTAGTCATCATAAAATGCATGGAAGAGTAGCGATAAAGTTAATTATTGCTGTTATAGGCTTTATGTTTTTTGCTTACTTTGCTTACCACTATTTTTTCACTGCTAAAAAAGAGTTAAGTAATGATGAACGCAACGGCGACAGAACACCCATTGTGAGAGCAGTAGCCGCAAATAAAGGCGATATCAATCTGTTTTTGGATGCATTAGGGACTGTGACACCAGTGAATAACGTTGTTGTTAGAACGCGTCTTGATGGTGAGTTGATGAAGGTGATGTTTAAAGAAGGCCAATATGTGAAACAAGGGGATTTATTAGCGCAGATAGACCCTAGACCTTATGAGGTGCTATTGACCCAAGCGCAAGGGCAACTGGCTAGAGACCAAGCCTTACTGAAAAATGCACAATTGGATTTAGAGCGTTACAAAACTTTATTAGCGCAAGACTCTGCGCCAGAACAGCAAGTTGCTACGCAAGACTCTCTGGTGGATCAATTTATGGGCACCATTCAAACCGACCAAAGCCAAATTGATAATGCAAAACTGCAGTTAAGTTATACCCGCATCACCGCGCCTATTAGCGGGCGTATCGGTTTGCGGCAGGTCGATGTCGGTAATATTGTGAGTCAATCAGATGTGAACGGATTGCTAAGTATCACACAAGTGAAGCCAATCACCGTGATTTTTGCCATTCCTCAAGATAATATCGCTTCTGTAATTACGCCATTGCGCAAAGGTAATAAATTACCAGTTACCGTTTTTGGGCGCGATCAAAAAAGTGAGCTGGCGCAAGGTTATCTTGCCAGTACGGATAACCAGATCGACATTACCACAGGCACCGTCAAGCTGAGAGCGCAATTTGCAAATGATAATGAAAGCTTGTTTCCCAATCAGTTTGTTAACGTCAGAATGCAACTAGGCACCAATCAAGACGCCATTTTGGTGCCAAATGCAGCTATTCAACGGGGATCTCAAGGCACCTTTGTTTTTCAAGTAAAAACGGACCAAACGATTGTGGTGCAAAATGTAAAAGTGACGCAGACCGAAGGTGCGTTTTCTGCCATTGAAAGTGCGATTAAAGTGGGTGATTTAGTAGTGATTGATGGCGCAGACAAATTAAAAGAAGGCATTAAAGTGAGCTTAAATAAAGCGCCTCAAAATAAGTTAAAAGTGAATAATTAACGATTTTTTATGTTAAAAATCCACGCCATATTACTTTTTCTTCAATTTCAGTTGATTAACCCATCCATGCAAGCAAATGTATTAGCGATTCGCTAAACCTACTAAAATAAGCATGAATCCATCCAGACTATTTATATTGCGGCCTGTGGCAACCTCTTTATTGATGATTGCCATCTTGCTGGTGGGTATTTTGTCTTACCGCATTTTGCCTATTTCTGCGCTACCAGAAGTGGATTACCCGACTATACAAGTGACGACTTTGTACCCTGGCGCCAGCCCAGATGTCACCACTTCATCCATTACTGCGCCATTAGAACGTCAGTTTGGTCAAGTTGCCGGCTTAAAGCAAATGTCATCGACCAGTTCAGGTGGTGCATCAGTCATTACCTTGCAGTTTAATCTTGAATTGTCACTGGATTTAGCCGAACAAGAAGTGCAGGCGGCGATTAACCGAGCGACTAGCTTTTTACCCAACGATTTACCGATTCCACCGATTTACAGCAAAGTCAATCCAGCTGATGCGCCAATCATGACGATTGCCATCAGTTCTTCTATTTTGCCTTTGCCAAAAGTGCAGGAGTTAGTGGACACCGGTTTAGCGCAAAAAATATCGCAGTTAACTGGTGTTGGCTTAGTGAGTTTGAGTGGTGGACAGCGACCTGCTGTGCGTATTCAGGTTGATCCAACTGCGCTTAAAGCCAATAATTTAAATATTGACGATGTGCGTAGCGCAATTGGCACAGCAAATGTGAATCAAGCCAAAGGTAGTTTTGATGGGCCTAACCAAGCCTCCACTATTGATGCCAACGATCAACTTAAAACTGCTGCTGAATACGCTGATTTGGTGTTGGCTTATCGTAATGGCGCAGCAATTCGATTGGGTGATGTGGCGAATTTGGTTGAAGGCGCTGAAAATAATCGTCTAGCTGCTTGGGGAAACTTAAAGCCCGCCATTTTATTGAATATACAAAAACAGCCTGGCGCTAATGTGATTGATGTTGTTGATCGTATTAAAGCGCTGCTGCCGCAGTTGCAAGCAGGGTTACCTCAGTCGATAACGGTAGAAATATTAAGCGACCGCACCAATACGATTAGAGCCTCGGTACACGATGTGCAGTTTGAATTGCTGCTTGCAGTCGTTTTGGTGATTATGGTTATCTTTTTGTTTTTAAGAAATGTGTCTGCCACCATCGTGCCTGCTGTTACCGTGCCTTTATCGCTGGTAGGTACTTTTGCCGTGATGTACGTGGCAGGGTTTAGTATTAATAACCTCACTTTGATGGCATTAACAATTGCAACTGGTTTTGTTGTTGATGATGCGATTGTAATGGTGGAAAATATTTCGCGCTATTTAGAAGAGGGCGATAGCCCAATGCAAGCGGCGCTTAAAGGTTCTAAGCAGATTGCTTTCACCATTATTTCACTTACGGTGTCTTTAATTGCGGTATTGATCCCCTTGTTATTTATGGCAGATGTTGTCGGCCGCTTGTTCCGAGAGTTCGCCATTACTCTAGCAGTCGCTATTTTGATTTCCGCTGTGGTTTCTTTAACCTTAACACCGATGATGTGCGCTAGATTGTTACGGCATACTGAAGAGGAAAAACGCACTTACTTCGATAAAACTATGGGTAAATTTTTCGATAAAATCGTCGCTTTTTATGCCAAAACACTCACTTGGGTTTTAAAGCGGCAACCATTAATACTCATGGTTGCAATTGCAACTTTAATACTGACGGTATTGCTGTATGTGTTTATGCCTAAGGGGTTTTTCCCTGTGCAAGATACCGGCATTATTCAAGGCATATCGGAAGGGCCGCAGTCGATTTCTTTTAACGCGATGTCAGAACGACAACAAGAATTAGCCAAAGTCATCTTAGAAGATGCTGCTGTGGAGACTGTTTCTTCTTTTATTGGCGTTGATGGCGTTAACTTAACCCTCAATAGTGGTCGAATTTTAATCAATCTAAAACCGCACGAAGTGCGTGATGCAACTGCATCACAAGTGATTAAGCGGCTACAGCCCAAGCTTGCAGAGGTTTCTGGTATACGCCTGTATATGCAGCCAGTTCAAGATTTGACCATTGAAAGTCAGTTAAGTCGAACCCAATATCAGTTCACATTAAAAGATATTGACCCTAAGACATTAAGCACTTGGGTGCCTAAATTGGTAGATGCGCTCAATAAACAATCACAACTATCTGATGTGGCAAGCAATCAACAAGATGAAGGCTTGCAAGCCTATATTGAGATTGACAGGCAAACAGCAGGGCGCTTGGGCGTCACAACCTTAGCCATTGATAACGCGCTTTATAGTGCTTTTGGTCAGCGGCTGGTGTCTACTATCTTTACGCAATCGAATTTGTATCGAGTGGTTTTAGAAGTAAAACCAGAATTCCAGCTTGGTCCAGAATCACTGAATAATATTTTTGTGGCGGGAACCGACGGTGTACAAGTGCCTTTAAACGCGATTGTGACAGTTTCTGAAAAATCTACGCCACTGGTCATTAACCATTTAGAACAGTTTCCCGCTGCAACCATTTCATTTAACTTGCAACCTGATATTTCGTTGGGTGAAGCGGTTGATTTGATTGAAAAAGTACAAGCTGAAATTGGCATGCCAAACAGCATCATGACCGAGTTTCAAGGGGCAGCGTCGGCTTTTAAAGATTCTTTAAGCAATCAGTTACTTTTAATCTTAGCAGCTATTGTCACCATGTACATTGTGCTCGGCGTGCTGTACGAAAGCTTTGTGCATCCTGTCACTATTCTTTCTACCTTGCCATCTGCTGGTATTGGCGCTTTATTGGCATTGATGTTGTCAGGCAGGGATTTAGGCATGATTGCGATTATTGGCATTATTTTACTGATTGGCATCGTTAAAAAGAATGCCATCATGATGATTGATTTTGCATTGGATGCTGAACGCAATGAAGGGAAAACGCCGCATGATGCGATTTATCAAGCTTGCTTGCTCAGACTCAGGCCAATTTTAATGACTACCATGGCGGCGTTATTAGGCGCTTTGCCCCTGATGTTGGGTAATGGCGTAGGTTCAGAATTGCGCCAGCCTTTGGGCATTGCCATGGTCGGTGGTTTGATTGTCAGCCAAGTGCTCACTTTATTTACAACGCCCGTTATTTATCTAACATTCGATCGTTACGCACAATCGTTTAGCGCATGGAAAGCGCGCCGCGCCGCTTTGGCAACTTAACCCTCAAAACACATGAACTTTTCAGCGTTTTTTATCCAGCGGCCAGTTGCCACCACACTTTTGGCTTTTGGTGTGGTATTGGCGGGCTTGGTTGGCTTAAATTTATTGCCCGTAGCCTCTTTGCCGCAAGTTGAATTTCCTGTTATTTCTGTGAACGCTAGCTTGCCAGGGGCCAATCCAGAAACCATGGCATCTAGCGTGGCGGCACCATTAGAAAAATCATTTGGGCGTATTGCCGGCATCACTGAGATGACCTCTAGTAGCTCGCTTGGCTCAACACGCATTACCATGCAGTTTGATTTAGACCGTGATATTAATGGCGCAGCAAAGGATGTGCAAGGCGCAATTAATGCCGCACGCACCTTATTGCCAAGCGGCATGCCCAATAATCCAACCTATAACAAAGCATCGCCAGGCAGTATTGTGATGATTTTAGCGCTAACATCCGAAACCTTAACGCAAGGGCAAGTATATGACGCTGCTTCCACGATACTGGCGCAAAAATTGGCGCAAGTACCTGGCGTTGGCCAAGTGAATTTAGGTGGTAGTACTTTGCCTGCGGTTAGAGTTGATATTGACCCTAATGCGCTGCTGCAATTTAAAATCAGCCTTGAAGATGTGCGCATTGCATTATCTGACAGCAACGCTAATCGCCCTAAAGGCTCTCTCGAAAACCATGATACTTATTGGCAAATTAATACCAATGATGTATTTAGAAAAGCGATTGATTTTAGTCAGTTAGTGATTGCTTATCGTAACGGTGCAGAAGTGAAGCTCTCTGATATTGCCAAGGTCAGCGATTCAGTAGAAGACTTGCGCAATGCTGGTTCGGCAAATGGTAAGCCTGCCATTATTGTCAGAATTGATCCGCAGCCCAATGCCAATATAATTGAAATGACAGACCGTATTCGTGCGCTATTGCCAGAATTGCGGCGCGCTATGCCAACAGCGATTAAAACCGAAATACTGCAAGATCGAACCGTTAATGTGCGCGCTTCATTACGCGAGGTAACGCATACTTTATTTATTTCTCTGGCACTTGTCATTTTAGTTGTACTTGTTTTTTTGCGCGATCTACGCGCAACACTTATCCCAGCCATTGCGGTAGTTGTATCGTTAATTGGCACTTTTGCCATTATTTATTTATGTGGTTTTAGTTTAAATAACTTATCGCTGATGGCATTAACGGTAGGCACAGGGCTGTTGGTCGACGATGCGATTGTGGTGCAAGAAAACATAGCAAGGCATATGGAAGCAGGTGCCGACCGCTTGCAAGCAGCACTTAAAGGTGCGCGCGAAGTCGGCCCAACAGTGGTTTCTATTAGCTTATCCTTGATTGCTGTGTTTATTCCAATTTTGTTAATGGGCGGCATTGTAGGGCGACTTTTTCGTGAATTTGCGGTCACTTTATCTGTGGCGGTATTGGTGTCTTTAGCCGTTTCGCTCACATTAACGCCCATGATGTGCGCTACTGTATTAAATAGGCATGCGTCAACAAATAAAAACAAGATAAGTGCTTTTTTTGAGGCGATGTTCAATTGGCTTAATCGCGCTTATGCAAAAAGTTTATCACTGGTATTAAATCATCGCGCGCTGACAATGCTGGTTTTATTGTTAACCATTATTTTAAATTTTTATCTATTTGTCAGCATTCCAAAGGGTTTTTTTCCGCAACAAGATTCTGGACGTTTAGCAGGCAATATTGTGGGCGATCAAAGCATTTCTTTTCAAGCGATGCAACAAAAGCTAAATTACTTTATTGCAGCTGTTAAAGCAGATTCAGCGGTGTTGCATGTAGCCGGTTTTGTCGGTGGTGGTCAGCGCAATAGAGGCTTTATATTTGTCACACTGAAACCCACTAAGGAGCGCGATATTAGCGCAGATGAGGTAGTTGCGCGCTTACGCAAGCAGCTTTCTAATGTGCCCGGTGCGCAGCTTAGGTTGCAGGTGATTCAAGATATTAGGATCGGCGGCAGGCTGGGCGACGCGCAATATCAATATACCTTGCAAGGTAGTGATTTAGCCGAACTGCGTGAATGGGGACCTAAAATTAACAAAGCGCTTAGCCAAATGCCTGAACTGGCAGATGTGAGTAGCGACGAAGCGGATCGTGGTTTGCAGACTAGTTTGGTGGTCGATAGAGAAGCCGCTAGCCGATTGGGATTGTCGATGCAATTAATCAGCGCCACATTGAACAGCGCTTTTGGGCAACGTCAGGTAGCAACTATTTATAACCCTTTAAATCAATACCGTGTGGTCATGGGTTTGGCGCCGCAATATCTACAAGGCCCAGAATCGCTGCAAAATTTATATATTACCAGTCCAGATGGTGCTCAAATTCCGTTTGCTAGTTTTAGTCGCTATGAAATGACCAATACCGCGCTCGGCGTTAACCATCAAGGCGTTTATGCGGCTACAACCATAAGTTTTAACTTGCAACCAAATGTTTCTTTAGAGCAAGCCACTGCTGCGGTTGATGAAACGTTTAATCAATTAGGTGTTCCAGCCTCGATTATTGGCGGCTTTCAAGGTACAGCCAAAGCTTTTCAAGAATCGCTTAGCAATCAACCTTGGTTAATTTTATTGGCTATTTTTACCCTGTATATCGTGTTAGGCGTGTTGTATGAAAGCCTCATTCATCCATTAACTATTTTATCTACTTTGCCATCAGCTGGTGTTGGCGCGCTGTTGGCTTTGATGGCATTTGGCCAAGATTTAAACTTAATTGGCATGATTGGTGTGATTTTATTAATCGGCATCGTACAAAAAAATGCGATTATGATGATTGATTTTGCGTTGGATGTGGAACGTAGAGAAGGAAAAACCGCTGTTGAATCTATTTATGCAGCGTGTTTATTGCGTTTTCGACCTATTTTAATGACTACATTTGCCGCCATTTTAAGTGCGTTGCCTTTGGTGTTAGCCAGTGGCGATGGTGCGGAGCTTAGGCAGCCTTTAGGCATTGCGATTGTGGGCGGCTTGATGGTGAGCCAAGTATTAACACTTTTTACCACGCCAGTGGTCTATGTGTTGCTGGATAACGCACGTTTATGGCTGAAAAGACAATCCAGAAACGCACAGTTAAATCCAGTGAATCAACTGGTTAAGTCACATTAAAGTGCTGAAGTTAGAATGAATAATCGGGTAAAAAAATATGTATAAACAATTTGTTGCATTCATCATCGCTTTATCTGGGCTATCTGCTTGCGTGGTAGGGCCAGATTATATTAAGCCACAAACTGTTGAGCCTGCAAGTTACAAAGAAGCAGCTGGCTGGAAAGTTGCCGAGCCCAAAGACGATGTGATTCAACAAAAATGGTGGGAATTGTTCAACGATACAGCATTAAATGCTTTGGTTGAGCAGGTTGAAATTTCTAATCAAAATATTGCCGCCGTGCAAGCGCGGTTTCGCCAAGCGCAGGCTCTGATTGCTGCATCGCGCTCGGCCTATGCGCCAGAGATTTTAGCCAGAGCATCCAAAACACGTAATCAACCTTCTGGCACCAGTACCAATAGTATTAACGGCCCTGCCATTCGCGATACTAACACCACAACACTTAACCTAAGTTGGGAGTTAGATATTTGGGGCAGAATTAAACGCACAGTAGAATCTAGCCAAGCCAATTTTGAAGCCACAGCGAGCGACATTGCAGCCGCGCGACTGAGCGCGCAGGCTGAAGTCGCGCAAAATTATTTTTCCCTACGGATTGCCGATAGCCAAAAGCGATTGTTGGATGAAGCTGTTTTGTCTTATGAAAAATCGCTCACCTTAACGAATAACCGCTATCAAGTGGGCGTGGTGGGCAAGGTAGATGTGGTGCAAGCTGAGGCTTTACTCAGAACTACACAAGCACAAGCCATTGATTTAGGCATACAGCGCGCGCAATTTGAACATGCGATTGCGTTATTAATTGGCAAAGCGCCTGCTGATTTAAATATCAAACCAGCCGTGTTAAGCGATACGATTCCTGCAGTTCCAATTGGCGTTGCGTCACAATTGTTAGAACGTCGGCCAGATATTGCAGCGGCTGAACGCAGAGTAGCAGCGGCTAATGCAGATATTGGAGTAGCAAAAGCGGCTTTTTTCCCTAATTTAACGCTTTCGGCTTTGGGCGGATTTCAAAGTAATAATTTAAATGATTTGTTTATAACGCCAAGTCGAATTTGGTCTTTAGGTTCTGAGTTAGCAGTAGCGGTGTTTGATGGCGGCAGAAGGCGCGCTTTAAGTAATCAGGCGATTGCCATTTACGATGAAAATATTGCCAATTACCGACAAATTGTCTTAACGGGTTTTAAAGAAGTAGAAGATAGTTTAGCCGCGTTGCGCGTGCTGCAAGCAGAGCAAGTGTTTCAAGCACAGTCTTTAGCGGCAGCAAAGCTTTCTGAAACTTACACCAATAACCAATATAAAGCAGGCGTTGTGAATTATTTAGATGTCATCACCGTGAGTAATACAGCGCTGAATAATGAGCGGGTATTAATCGACTTAAAAGGCAGTCAAATGTTAAACAGTGTTTTATTGGTTAAAGCATTAGGTGGTGGTTGGACAACAAATTAGAGCAAAAAACGGGTTAAGTTTAGCCTTACTTAACCCTATATTTTGCTTAAATTTTCCAGCTCAATACGCATTTCGGTTTTTGCGCGATAAGCTGATAATTGCTGATAAAACTATCTGGCGCTAAATTTTCTTTAATAACTGGCTTAACCGTTCTGGTCTTGCTAACAAAAAGCCTTGTCCATAATCACAACCAAATTGTATTAAGGCTTCTTTTTGGGGATCGGTTTCAATGCCTTCTGCCACAATTTTAATGCCTAGTTTGTGCGCCATATCAATAATCGCCTCGCACAAAATTTTATCGCTGTCATCATGTTCTAAATTTTGAATAAACGATTTATCAATTTTCACATATTCAATATGAAATTTTTTCAGGTAGGCAAGGGCAGAATAGCCCGTGCCAAAATCATCAATTGAAAATTCAATACCTGCATCACGCAAAGCCAGTATCGTATCTCTAACTGCGCTAGATGGCTCTAACAACAGCCCTTCAGTAATTTCGATAGCAATACTAGCGCCTGGGATATTCAGCGAGCGCATTTCATCTATCCATTTTAAAAGATTTTCAGGCTTGGTGAATTGGTGTGGCGATACATTAATGCTGATTTGAAAATCACTATTTAAATGATTTCTAATAGTTTGTAAATCCTGTAAAACTTGTTCAAAACACCATTCGCCCAACTCGTGAACCAAACCAGATTCTTCGGCTAGCGGAATAAATTCAACTGGGCTAATAATGCCTTTGGTGGGATGATTCCATCGAATAAGCGCTTCGGCTTTTCTAATCTTTTCATCAGCTAAATGTACTATTGGCTGATAAAATAAAATAAACTGTTTTTCAAGCAAGGCTTGTCTGACGTCATTGGTAATAGATACTCTTTTGGCGGAAGCCATTTGAATGGCAGGATTGAAAAACTGGAAGCGGTTGCGACCTAGCTTTTTGGCCTCAAACATGGCCATATCGGCATAACTTAATAATTCAGCAGGATTACGGCCATTGTCGGGATACATCGCCAAGCCAATGCTGGCAGAAATATGATAGGTATTATTTTCAATCGCAAACGGATCTTGCAAACTTTGCAAAATGCGTTGGCAAGTATTTTCTAAATCAGCCACTTCTTTGGTATCGGTAATCACGACGATAAATTCATCCCCACCAAATCGCGCTGTGGTATCTACCGCGCGCACGCAGCCGTTAATGCGGTTAGCCGCATCAATTAACAGGCTGTCGCCAACTGCGTGGCCAGATTGATCGTTTACTTTTTTAAAGTGATCTAAATCAATAAATAATACACCCACTAAGGAATGTGTTTTACTGGCTTTTCTTAGGGCGCTATTTAAACGATTTTCTAATAAATGCCGATTGGGCAACTTGGTCAGGTAATCATAATTCGCTTGATTCCAAATTTGTCTTTGCGAGTCTACATGCTGTTTATTTACAATTTGTCTTAAACGGTAAGCTTTAAATAAGATGATGGATAAAATAACCAGTAGTGCGCCGAGTAGCATTTCCAACGATTCAAATTCATTATCGTTAATTTTCCACCGGCTTAGTATCTCATCATGTTTCGGCTCCATTGCTAACAATGCTTTGTTCATAATAGCAATCAGCATTGGCTTATCTTTTTTAACTGCCATAGATACGCTGGCCGTAAATGGTGCCAGCGCAGATTTCTTGATACTTAACAAGCGCTGAAAGATGATGTAGTAATCCACAATAATTTCATTGCCAATATAAGCGTCTATCTCGCCAGACTGCAGGATATCAAAAGCTTCATCCACGATATCCACATAAACTAATTCTATATTAGGATATTTTTGTTGAATCTCTTTACTTAAGCTGCTGTATTTAAAAACAGCAACTTTTAGCCCATCCAGATCTTTAATCGATTCAACATGCGCAGTTCTTTCAAAAGCAGAGTTAGTATAAATGGCAAATGACGGCTTTAAATATGGCTGGTCGAGCAGTTGAAAATCTGCACTTTTAAATGCACGATTGCTTACTCCGGAGACCATATCTATTTGCTTGAAATCAGTTTCATCATCATCGTTGACCAGCACGAAATCCACTTGCAGCAAATTGCTTAATTCGCTTAAGTAATCAACTGAAATGCCTTTGTGGGTGTTATTTTCCAATTTAAATTCAATTGGCATCCAGCTGCTTTTAACTGCGACTTTAATTTGGCGGTTATTTTTTAACCATTCCAATTCACTTGGGGTGAGCGATAGATTGGTGCTGGCATTATTTTTGTCTGCAACAATCACCTCACTGGCAGCCAGCGCTGCGTGTGGGTGAGAAAAATGAATCAATACCAACAAAAGTGCAGATAATGGCGTCAACAATTGAATGGCAATCTGCCTAAATTCTGGCATAAAACGTTGCATGATGTCTCCGCTACTTGGTGTGTATTCAATTCTGAATCACACTCTTAAAAGTGATGAATAATGTCATTAAAGACGTATTGCGCGTATATTATACGTGGCGTTTAAGCAGATGAACTGCATCACAAAAATAAAACTTAACCTTTTTTTTGGGTTAAGTTTTATTTAAAATACCATTATTAGCCAAAAATAACAGTGAAGTAATGATTGAAACGAGCATTGAAACGCATCATTCAATCCGTTTATTTGGGTGCATAACGTTTAAGCACATATTCGCTCATGCCTTTTGCCAACTCTTCCTCGCCAAAAAACACCGTGCCTATATTATCTTGCTTTAATAATGCAGATTCTTCTTCGTTATGCGTGTGCAGCACAATTTGTATATCTGGTTTTAATGTTTTGGCAGTCACCACGATTTTTCTAATATCAATGGTATCAGGCGTAGCAATGACCAACATAGATGCATTGGCAATATGCGCTTGTATTAACACGTCTGGCTCAGATGCGTCACCTGAAACCGCAGGCAAGCCTTTTTTGCGCAAAGCCTCTACCACCTCACGATTTTCTTCTGCCACCACAAAAGGAATGTGATTAGCGCTTAACGCAAGCGCAATTCTTTTGCCCACGCGCCCATAACCCACCAACACCACTTGCCCTTCTAGATATTTGCGCTCAGTAGTCATTGGTAGTTCGGCATAGGGGTCAATGCGCTTTTCTAAATGTCGGGCTAGGTCTGAAAAGCTAACCAACCATTTTTTAAACGGTTTAATCATCGAGAATAGCAGGGGATTGATGGCAATAGAAATTAATGCACCAGCCAAAATCAAACTCATGCCTTCTTTTGGCAAAATGCCTAAAGCCATGCCCAAACCGCCCAAAATAAACGAAAACTCACCAATTTGTGCCAAGCTTGCGGCAACGATTAATGCAGTATTGAGTGGATAACGCAATGCTAATGTAATCAACATGGCGGCTAAAGACTTACCAATCACGATAACCGCCACCACCGCCACCACGCTAAGAGGGTTTTCTAATAAAATGGCTGGTTGAAACAGCATGCCGACTGAAACGAAAAACAGCACGGCAAATGCATCGCGAAGCGGTAAGGATTCTTCTGCCGCGCGATGGCTGAATTCGGATTCGCGCATCACCATGCCTGCAAAAAATGCGCCTAATGCAAACGAAACGCTGAATAACGCCGCTGCGCCATAAGCAATACCAATCGCCGCAGAGACGATTGACAGCGTAAATAATTCTCTTGAACCCGTTTTGGCAATATGCCATAAAATCCATGGTAACAAACGCTTGCCGACCACTAACATCAACACAATAAAGCCAGTTACTTGCAATAGGGTAAAGCTAATAGTTTGCCACAAAGGTGCTGCGTAATGTGCTGGCACGTTTTGTTCTGGTATAGTGCCGCCCAAAAGCCCAGCTAATGGCGGCATTAAAACCAATACCAATACCATTACTAAGTCTTCAACCAATAACCAACCGACGGCAATTTTGCCGTTCATGCTGTCTAAAACGCCTTTGGACTCCAGCGCTTTTAATAACACTACCGTGCTGGCGCAAGAAAGCGCTAAACCAAAAATCAAGCCTTCACCAAAAGTCCAACCCCACCAATTAGCCAATGCAATACCAAGTAGCGTGGCGATGGTCATTTGCACAATTGCGCCAGGGATTGCGATGCGCTTTACTGACATTAAATCATTAATCGAAAAATGTAAGCCCACCCCGAACATGAGTAACATCACGCCAATTTCAGCTAATTGCGAAGCGATATTAACATCGGCCACAAAACCTGGCGTTGCTGGGCCGATTAAAATGCCGGCTAATAAATAACCAACCAATGCAGGCAATTTGCATTTTTCAGCGATAAATCCTAAAACCAACGCAAGGCCAAAACCAGCAGCGATGGTGGTAATCAATGTTATGTTGTGATCCATAAAGCCTAACTTTGTTAATATAAACAGCTATTTATGTATGTTTTATAGCTGAATATCTGATTTTCATTATAGTCTATGTGATGCTTTAATTTAGTCTGGAAAACGCTTTTAGCGAGTTAACATTGCGTTTAATTGCTGTTTTTTTATGCCTAGCAATTGACTTAACACATTATTTTCATCTATTTTTTATGCTAAGTTAACTCAATGACTACTTTTCTCACCATTTGAACGCAATTAAAACTAACAGAATTTTTTCCACACAAAGATGTATTACGTGAAAATTTAGCCTTAAAGCAGCGTTAACCACTCAAATGCCGAAATATTAACAAGGCATCTCAGTCAATATATAGTCTTTTATAGCGGTAAATTTTGCTCGACTGAATGCGAACACTGCTAAAATTAAGCTATCTTGAAAAAACTCAACAAATCCAGCAAAAACACAATGCCTTGTAATGACGATTTAAACGTTTATTTGGCTCATTGATGACTGAACATTTAGACATTATTTCTATCTTCTGCCATGTATATTTGGATGAAGCTGATTCAACACAAGAAACAGGCGCCGAACAAAAACTGTTTAAAAATCATGTTAACCAGTTATTTAACACCGCTTTTCAACACATTGGGCAAACCAATCGCATTATTTTAATTTCTGATCATGGTGCAGCAATTGCCTACAATGGCCCACCTGATGATGCCATGCACATGGCTACTGAGATGTTAAATGGAATTTTGATCGATAACAAACAGGGTAAAGCCACTTTGTCTGCAAGCGTCGGTGTTCACTTGCATTCTGTAGAAGTGGTGAACGATTTTACTGAACAACCCAATATGATTGGCAACGGCATTTGCACTGCAAGGCGCATGGCGGCTAAGGCTAAGCCCAATCAAATTGCAGTTTCTAGTGCTTATTATGAAAATATATCACTTTATAATCAATCTCTTGCAACAGTTTTTTATAGTGATTTCGATAAACATGAACAGCACGTGTTGCAATATCAATCTTATTTGGCAGCTAGCATTAAAGATGAACCGACTGACATTACGCCGCTACATCTAGACCAGCCATTCACATTACCAGCAGCGCAGCCATCGTTAGTTTTAAGTAAATTTCCAAGCCCTAGCCCCATGCAATATGCACTTGCTAGCTTGTTGATAATTGCCCTGTTTTTGAGCGTTAAGTTGATCAAAGCCCCATTGCCGACTGAAATGATTAAAGCATCGCCTGTTAAAGCATCGCTAGAAAAGAGCAAAAAAACCCCGTCTTTTAAATCTAAAACATCAGAACCCAAAATATTAGAACCTATAACATCTGAACCTAAAACATTGTCCAGCACAGACTATACCAATGACGCAGATAATCAATTAACGCCAGCGAATAAGTTAAATACTGCACTAGAAAAAAACCAAGTCAAACAAAAACCAAAAATTAACCCTGATGCTAATGTTGGGACTAATGCTAATTCTAATCCTAATCCTGATGCTAAGCCTGATGCTAAGCCTGTTGTCAAGGCTGATGTTAAGCCTAAAGCCAAATCTCAGTCTAAGCCTGAAGCTAAAAAAAACAATACTAAGGAAATTTTAAGCTGGGAAATGCTCAAGAAAAGTTTTAAGCAGGGCAAAAAACTCGAATGTACACAAGCAGAAAAAGCCATGAATCAATGTCGTGATTAGTTTGATGTTGACAGCAATGTTCACCGATAAACTTTTAATAGCAGTTCATTGCTTTTACCAGTGAATAATACTTAAAAACTGTTTGAATATACACAGTGAGATATTTTCTGCTGCAAGCACAGTTTGCTTTAGCCTATTCAATCATCCATCAAAAAAAACAGCAAAATTGAAAAAATAAGCAACACGGATTTTTAAAAATAAATGCTAAGTCAAAATCTCATCAATATCTGGCAGGTTTTTCAAATGCTTGGCTTCTGTCGATAGAATTTGCGTGTAAGTATCTTTGTCTGCTTGATAACATAAGCACGATGCCGCTCTTAAGCCTTTTGTATCATGAATAATCATATTGCCTCGGCTATAACTAATTAACTGCTGACGCTGCAATGAACCAGCTGCTTTGGTCACACCAACCCTGCGCACACCCAACATCTGGCTTAATAGTTCTTGCGTAATATGCAGTTCATTGGATTGTGATCGATCTTGAAACATCAGCAATAGGCGGGCTAAACGTTTTTCTAATACATGGAATAGGTTACAAGCGGCGGTTTGTAATAATTGATTATAAGTCACAAAAACATAGCGTCTAAGCAGTGCGTTTAACGCTGGGTTATGATCTATTTTTTGAATAAAGTCTGCAGTGGGAATGCGTAATGCAAAGCCTGATTTTTGCACCACGGCACGGCAAGAGGTGGTATCTACACCTAACACCAAATTAAAACACAGCATGCCTTCGTTGCCGATTAAAGTAATCATTAAATCTTGACTACCAGCTATTTTTTTCTCCCAAGAAATAATGCCTTCTAAAGGGAAATACACATATTGAATCGTGTCGCCTTGATTACCGACAATGTTGCCCACTGTAAGGTCAACCACTTCACATCGGTCAATAAATTCAGAGCGTAAATCTTGATTTAAACAATTTAATAATTGATTACTACCAATTGGAGCTTGTAATTGTGACATGTAATTTATCCTTTATTTTTATTGGCGCTGTAATGTTTATAAAAACGCAACAGGCGGCAAAAGGAAAATTCACTAGATGTCCAAATGTCGGAGGCTACAAAGAGTTTCACTAATTAAGATATGCTTAACAAACATATCTATCTGTTCGCCAACCAACTTAATGCAGTTTAATTTAATTAATCTGCTAATCAGCACTATGTGCGCTTTCGCACACAAATATTTAAATAGGGCTATGTGTTGAAACGCACTGACTTAAGGTATTTATTGGTGTAATTTTCTAACTTAATTAACTTAAATTCCAAAGCTAAATTATGTTAACTACATCCATAAACCAGTCATTTGCATCGTTAAAAAAACCAGCGTTAGATTTAGAGCCTAAAAGGCATCATTTACCAGCGTTAACCTATGATTACGCCGCTTTAGAGCCATATATTGACCAGCGCACGATGATATTGCATCACAATAACCATCATGCAAGTTATGTTAAAAAACTCAACCATGCCTTAGAGCGTTATCCTGAATTCCACGATAAATCAGCAGCCTGGCTTTTGTGCAATGTAGCGCAACTGCCAGCATCCATTCAAACCGCCGTGCATGATAATGCTGGCGGCCATTTGAATCACAGTATGTTTTGGCACGCCATTAAGCCATTTAGCATCAATGAGCCTAAAGGCGTGTTACGCGAAGCCATTAATCGTGATTTTGGCAGTCTGGCAGAGTTTAAAAAAGTGTTTGAAGAGCAGGGCGCCAAGATTTTTGGATCAGGCTGGGTATGGCTGGTATGCAGTTTAAAAAATGGCGCCAATTTGCAGGTGATGACTACGTCAGGTCATGACAATCCGTTAATGCAAAACCTTCTGCCTATTTTGTTAAATGACGCATGGGAGCACGCTTATTATTTGCGCTATGAAAATCGCCGCCCAGACTACTTAAAAGCCTGGTGGTCTGTTGTTAATTGGGATCAAGCTTCGGCTAACTTTGAAAAAAGATCACAATCGGTAGCAGATATTCTGGCAGCAGAAAATGCTATTTTTAACGACATCAATTAAAAAATAGTGATTATTAACGTAACAAAAACGGGCAAAATATTCAACCTAAAATGCTTTTCTGGAGGCCGACAAAATGGACTGGGATTTGATTGAAAGTAATTGGAATCTTTATAAAGGTAATATTCAGCAACATTGGGATAATTTGACCGATGGTCAGCTAGACATGATTGCAGGCAAGCGCGAGCATTTGACTGGAAAAATACAAGTGATGTATGGCATTGAAAAAATTGAGGCAGAGAATCAGTTATCAGATTGGCAAGCCAATCAGGTAAGCAGTGATAACCATTGATCAAGTGATTGCCGTTTAGCAGTAATTCAATTTAAAAGCGAGTGAATATGAGCATTCACTTAGCAGAACTTAACCTTATAAACAGCTTAAGTTTTGCTGATTATGTTCTGCAGATTCAATTTTAAGCAGCACAAGGCCTAAAGCGTTACATTAAAATATTTGCTTGTTGATTGCTATTTACCCGTATATGTTTTTTTGAAAGTAGGGTTTCAAAATTATCTGCAGCTGATGGATGGCTAAACAAGAAACCTTGACCTTGTTCGCAATGATACGATTTTAGGAAATTGAATTGGTTAAGTGTTTCAATTCCTTCAGCCACCACTTTTAATTTTAGGCTATTGGACATGCAAATAATCGCGTTAACAACCGTTCCATCATCGTTAGCAGACGCGATGTTTTGTACAAACGATTGATCAATTTTAAGCCCATCAATGGGAAAACGCTGTAAATAACTCAAGCTAGAATAACCAGTACCGAAATCATCGACGACCAATTTAACGCCTATTTGTTTTAACTGCTGCAAAATATGCATGCTGCATTCCGCATCGTGCATCAAAATACTTTCGGCAATTTCAAGCTCTAAAAACTCGGCTGCTAATCTTGTTTCAATCAAAGTGGCACGTACACCCTCTACAAAATCTTTATGTAAAAACTCTTGTGCAGAAATGTTAACAGCGACGGTGATGTCAGGCGTTCCTGCTTTTTGCCAGCGTTTAATTTGTAAGCAGGCTTCTCGCATTACCCAGCGGCCAATGGGCACAATTAAGCCAGAAACCTCAGCTACTGGCACGAAAATATTCGGCAACACTTCGCCCCATTCATCATGTTGCCAGCGCAATAAAGCTTCTGCGCCAATAATTTCGCCAGAGGCAAGATTGACTTTTGGCTGATAATTTAAGGTAAATTGTTGCTTTTCTAATGCGCTTTTTAGGTTGTTTTCAATGGTTAAGTGCGCCAAGGCAGCTGCATTCATATCGGATATAAAAAACTGATAATTGTTACGACCTTTCGTTTTGGCAGAGTACATGGCGGTATCAGCGCTTTTTAGCAGGGTTTCAGCATCAGTGCCATCGGTAGGGTACATGCTCACCCCTATACTAATCGTGATATTTAATTGATGTTTGCCAAAGCTATGTACAGTTTTCATCTCGTCTAATATTTTTCGCGCAATGATGATTGCATCTTCTGTATTTTTAATTTCGGATAATAAAATCGCAAATTCATCACCACCTTGGCGACTCACCGTGTCACTTTCTCGCACGCAATGTTGCAGGCGTTTAGTCACCGATTGCAACAACTTATCGCCGATAGCATGGCCAAGCCTATCATTGATTTTTTTAAAATGGTCTAAATCCAAAAAAAGGATAGCAAGCTGCGTTTGGTTACGATTAGCGAGTGTAATCGCCTGCGCTATGCGGTCGTTCAGCAACATGCGATTGGGTAAATTGGTTAAGAAATCATGTTGTGCCGAATAAGACATTTTTTTTGCCATGGCATTTGCTGCTCCAACATCATGAAATACCACCACCACACCCGTTAATTTGCCTTCCCGGTCGTGTATAGGCGCAGTTGAATCCTCAATTGGCACTTCAGAGCCATCGCGTTTAATTAACACGGTATCGGGTGCCAGTACTCTGGGTCTATCTATCTGTATGACAAGGCCAAAAGGATTAAAAGCGGGCTTACGCGTGACGGCATTAATAATATTAAAGACGCTATTGATTGGCTTGCCGATTGCTTCTTCGCGCGTCCAACCAGTTAACTTTTCTGCGGCAATATTCAAATAGGTGATATTGCAATTAATGTCTGAACAAATCACTGCGTCACCAATTGAATTGAGTGCAGTTTCAGCCAGAAATTTATCTTTTTGGGTCGATGTGATGTGATGTGATTCGTCTGTAAAAGCAGACTTATGCTTGCCGTTGCCATTAATAGTGTTATCTGGCGTAATTGCTTTACTTTCAAAATCAGCTTTAACTTGAGACTGTTTATTTTTATTTGGTAAGCTAATTATTGAACGAATTGATTTTATTTGCATGATTTTTTCACATTTCAATCTGATTTACATCAATAACAATTAATTATCAGTAAATAAAAAAATGCTGTCTGTTGTTTACCCAACATAGCAAATTTGGGCCATTTTATCGTGTTAAGTTATGCTTGCTGCTCCTTGCAAAATCGGCAACAGCCGGTCAAACTCTGTTTTAACCACTTGATAACACTCGCAACTGCGTACTTCTAATTTAGGTCGGTCTAACACCGTAATATGGCCGCGCTTGTAATTAATAATACCCTCACGTTGTAATTTACCAGCCGCTTCTGTCACGCCTTCGCGCCGCACACCAAGCATATTGGCAATTAGCTCTTGTGTCATGGATAATTGATCACTCTCCAGCCGATCTAAGCTTAACAGTAACCAACGACACAATTGTTGCTCTACCGAATGATGCCGATTGCACACCGCCGTTTGTGCCATTTGCGTAATGAGCGCTTGAGTGTAACGCAACAGTAAAAATTGAACTGGGCCGCCACGCGAGAACTCTTGTTTCAGCAACTCTGCTTTTAAGCGATAGGCATGGCCAGCACTTTGCACAACGGCGCGGCTGGGCGTGGTTTCACCGCCCATAAATAGTGATATACCTAAAATACCTTCATTACCCACCACGGCAATTTCAGCAGAGGCGCCATTTTCCATCACATACAGCATAGAAATGATTGAAGTGGTTGGAAAGTACACGTGGGATAGTTGTCCACCAGATTCGTATAAGACTTTGCCCAAAGGTAGTGCTACATACTCTAAATCTGGCAACAATCTGTCGAATTCCTTGGTTAGAAGAGCACCTAGGAGATGATTTTGTTTGGGGTTTGGCGCAGTGATCATCAATTTCCAACCATAAAAACGAATGTATTATTATTGGCTAATTCTAAACAACAATTTACGCCCTGTATGTTCGTTAAGCAACTTATAACTAACAATTTCTTTTTTAAATTTTGTTAAATAATAGATAACACTTAACTCGGCAGCGCAATGTGAATGGATTCAAACACAGCAAGAAAAAAATGCTAGTGCAAACTTAGCAAGCGCTTATAGATGGCTATGTTGTCTATCGAACAGATGCAATATTGCAATCCATACACAATGCTAAAACTCAATGTTTGAAATTACCCAAACCCAAAGAATGACAGGAAATTTGCATGTCTGGTCACTTTGGCCTGATGGTTTTAATGACCACGCAATGACAATTGCAAATGCGAGTTTTCACGCCATTACGTATGTAAAGGAGCGATTTATTAGCAGTTTTGCACAATCAATCATCAGCAATTTTAATCAAGCAAGGATATTGAAATGAATATTAAACCCCAAAAATCGGGCGAATTAACCAAAGTTGGCGAACTGATTGAAGACATGTCTATTGCCATGTTAACCATATTTGATGAAGCTGAAGGCATGTTGAAGAGCCGGCCGATGACTCCAGTAGAAATGTGTGAGCAGGGCGCAATTTGGTTTTTAACAGACTCAAACTCAGGCAAGGTCAAGCATTTAGAAGTGATGAATTTGGCATTTTCAAATGAATCAGAAAGCACCTATATTTCAATATCTGGACATGGCGAAATCGTCGATGACCGTGACCGAATTGAAAGCTTGTGGACAATTTTTGCGCGCCCATGGTTTCCAGAAGGCGTGGAATCGAGTAACTTGACCTTGCTTAAATTTATGCCGCACGCAGCTGAGTTTTGGGATGGACCCAACAGCAAAATGGTGCGCATGTTTGCGATGGCAGCTTCCATTGCAGCCGCCAAGCCAATTGGAATGGGCGAACATGGTAATTTGAATGTGTCTTAATCTATACTTAACCACAATTTAAGCCGCATTTTTGGTGCTGAGCTGTGAAGATGGCAGTGAAAAATGGCAGGCTAATCAGTTAATAGTTTTTTAGCACTTTATAAGCCTTTTTTAACCGAAATGCCAATGCACCAAACAGCAGTCTAGTTCTGAAATCAAAAAAGCCCCGCATTTCTGCAGGGCTTTTTTAATTGTTTGGCTCCTCGACCTGGGCTCGAACCAGGGACACACGGATTAACAGTCCGTTGCTCTACCGACTGAGCTATCGAGGAATCGGTTAC
>JBKJRD010000030.1:0-29668 GCA_046594885.1 Methylotenera sp.
ATATCAGCACAAGCCAATTCTGCCGCCGCAGTTGGGGTCGCTGCACGCATATCTGCCACAAAATCGCAGATGGTGAAATCGGTTTCATGACCCACGCCTGAAATCGTCGGAATCGAACAATCATCAATCGCACGCGCCACAATTTCCTCATTAAATTGCCATAAATCTTCCATGCTGCCACCACCGCGACAAATAATCAGCGTATCAACTTCTGCACGTTCGCTTGCATTGCAAATGGCTTTAGCGATGAGTGGTGCAGCGCCTTTGCCTTGTACTGGCGTTGGGTAAATAATGATGTTGATATTGGGGTTTCGGCGTTTAAGTGTGGTTAACACATCACGCAAAGCAGCGGCATCTAATGAGGTAACAATGCCAATATTTTGCGGATTTTTTGGTATGGGCTTTTTAAACGCCGCGTCAAATAATCCCTCATGCGCGAGTTTGGCTTTAAGCTTTTCAAACGCCTCAAATAGCGCGCCCAAACCGGCTTTTTGCACAAATTCAACGGTTAACTGAAAATCGCCACGCGCTTCGTATAATGTGACGGTTACTCTTGCTTCGATTTTATCGCCTTCGCGCGGTATAAAATCCACAGTGCTATTGCGCCCTTTAAACATCACGCATTTGACCTGTGCGCTTTGGTCTTTTAACGAAAAATACCAATGCCCAGAAGCGGCACGGGTAAAGTTGGATATTTCGCCAGAAACCCAAAATAGTGGAAAAGATTGCTCCAATACTGCGCGCGCTAAACGATTCAACTCGCTCACGGTCAATATATTGGTGGGCAAAATTGCATTTTCGGGCATAAAAGTGGGTTCAGTCATACGGCTTTATCCATTACAATCAATTATTAAACAATCATAGGTGTTAACTTTTATGAATCAAAAAATAAGTGCTGCATTATTTTCGGGCAAAAGTGGCTATTTATTCGGTTTTGCCTTGTGTTTTGGCATTGTTGCGTTGGCTTTGTGGATTCAAACCACCTATCAATTAGAGCCGTGTCCATTATGCATCACGCAACGCATGCTGTTTATGGGTTTGGGCGTATTATTTTTAATCACGGCATTTATTCCGCCTGCCAGCATTTTTAAAAAAATATTGGCAGCCTTTCAGGTATTAACTGCCTTGGGCGGCGCAAGCGTGGCGATTCGGCATTGGTATTTACAAGCCAATCGCGAAAGCATGATTGCCGATTGCGGCGTGGGTTTTGATTACATGTTTGAAAATTTTCCGCTACAAAAAGCGTTTAAATTGTTGTTTCGCGGCACAGGCGATTGCGCGGCGATTGATTGGACATTTTTAGGCTTAAGCTTGCCGCAGCTGGGATTAATCTCGTTTTTAGCTTTTGCGGCTTATGCGATTTATTTAGCCATCAGAAAAGCCTGATACTTAACATGTTAATTCACTGGAAAATTGGTCTGAAATATGGGTTAAGTGCGTTTGCCTTATTTTTAGTGGCGCTGTTTATTTATGGAATATTCAATAATTTCACGTTTTGGCATGCGTTTGCGCACGCGGGTGTGCAATCTGGCGTCGCCCATATGATTTATTATGGCGTATTTGCTGGGCCTGTGGTTATTATAATCACGGCATTTTCAACTATGTATTTTAAACATTCAAAAAATAACTAAAAGACTTAAATTTCATGCATATCAATAGTTTAGACAGCACTTTAGAGCATTATGTCGGTAATACGCCGCTGGTCAGATTACAGCGCTTAAACGCCAATCCTAGCAATATTGTGATGCTTAAACTAGAAGGCAATAATCCGGCTGGCTCAGTTAAAGATAGGCCTGCGTACAGCATGATTACGCGCGCAGAAGCGCGTGGTGATATTCAACCGGGCGATACTTTAATTGAAGCCACTAGTGGCAATACAGGCATTGCATTGGCCATGGTGGCTGCCATGCGCGGCTATAAAATGGTGCTGGTGATGCCAGAAAATCAAAGCATTGAACGCCGCCAGAGTATGAAAGCTTATGGCGCAGAATTGGTATTAACGCCTAAAGATGGCAGTATGGAATTAGCACGCGATGTGGCGATGAAAATGCAAGCTGAGGGCGAAGGTATTGTGCTGGACCAATTTGGCAATCAAGATAATCCGCTGGCGCACTATGAAACCACAGGCCCTGAAATCTGGCGTGATACAGCGGGCAAAATCACACATTTTGTCTCTAGCA
The DNA here is from genome assembly GCA_046594885.1 of Methylotenera sp. Classification (GTDB taxonomy): domain Bacteria; phylum Pseudomonadota; class Gammaproteobacteria; order Burkholderiales; family Methylophilaceae; genus Methylotenera_A. The sequence continues at coordinate 2,181 of JBKJRD010000030.1, forward strand.
TGGGCACAACTGGCACCATTATGGGCGTTTCGCGTTACTTAAAAGAGCAAAATGAAAATATCCAAATTATCGGTGTACAGCCAGAAGAAGGCGCACAAATTCCCGGTATTCGCAAATGGCCAACTGAATATATGCCGACTATTTTTGACGCCAAACGTGTGGACGAATTACGTTATGTTTCACAAAAAAATGCTGAAAATATGACGCGAAAACTGGCTACTGAAGAAGGTATTTTTGCAGGCGTTTCTAGCGGCGGTGGACTTTATGTAGCTTTGCAATTATCCAATGAACTTGAAAACGCAGTGATTGTTTCCATCGTTTGCGATAGGGGCGACCGTTATCTTTCTACAGGCGTTTTCCCCGCCTAAAACGCTCATTTCGTCATGATGCCGTATTCAGGAATCTGCATTTCTCGCTTACTTAACATCGTTTTGTTGTTTGTTTTTTGTCCTAGTGCGGCGCATGCCATTGCAAGCATTCAAATAACTGTAGGTACGATTGATGCACCTGCTGGGCAATTGAAAAATGCCAATTTTCATGTCGATTTAAAAGGCTCACAACCAACATTGGTATTAAATGCCGACCTAAAACCCATTAACGAAAAAGATTTTGCCCATGTTGATTTAAGATGTGGCCAGTTTTTAATTGAGCAAATTGGTCTAGTTAAGCAAATTAGCCAAGTACAATGTTTAAACGGACAATTTTCGTCTAAAGAAATCAACGCGCCATTTTCAGCTAATTTTGTTAGCCATCCCACTGATTTTGCGCTGGATATTGCATTTGATGGTGCCAATTTTAGTGATGAAGCAGGGTTGCACGCAGGCGAAAAACTCACTGGCAAAATTAAAATGAATGCAAAAAAAAATATGGCCAACAATAGTTGGTTATTAGATGGGTTAATTAGTTGGACGGCAGGCGAGTTGTTTTGGCAGCCGTTTTACTTTGGCAAAGCGGGCAATGTGTTTGAAATCAACGGCACATTTAAAGACAGTATCTTGGTTATTCAAAACGCCAGTTTGTTGGTGAATGAAGTGGGCAAAATGCATGCAAGCGCTACGATTAATATCAAAACCAAAATTGTTGAAGATATAAAAGTAAACGCAAAAGATGTGGATTTTGCAGGACTTTATGCAGTTTTTTTAAAGCCGATGGCTCAAAAATCTGCTTTTGGCAATATGGATGTTTCTGGCAAAGCAGATTGGCAATTTGAGATTAAAAATCTGGAGCCAACCAGTTTTTCGCTGGATTTGCGCGATGCGAATATTGAAGACAAAAATGGCAAATTTGGCTTTAGCCATATCAATGCGCACATCCCTTGGGATTACGACGAAGCTAAAAATCTGCAATTGGCTTACAAAAGCGGGCACTTGCTGGATTTGGGTTTAGGCGAAACCAAGTTAACCGCTGAAATCAATCGATATTCACTGACAGCACCGCAATTAAATTTGCCTATTTTAGATGGCGCGCTACGTTTATCGGATGTTTCTGCTGTGCGATTGGATAATAATTGGGCTTGGCATTTACGCTTGGATTTAATCCCGATTACCTTGAACGAATTTAGTAAAGTGCTGGGCTGGCCAGAAATGAAAGGCCAAATTTCTGGCCAAATACCGTTAGTGACCTATGCCAATCAACAGCTTAGTATGGATGGCGCGATGACATTCAGGGCATTTAACGGCAGCATCAGTATGAATAATTTGATTATTGATAACCCCTTAGGCGTTGTGCCGCGGCTATATGCAGATTTACAAATGCGCAATTTGGATTTGGGCGACCTAACGCGCACCTTTAGCTTTGGTGCCATAGAAGGCAAGTTGGATGGCGATGTCAAAGATATGGTGCTAGAAAACTGGAAACCTGTACAGTTAGATGCGTCAATTAAAACCAGCGAAGGCAAGCATCTGAAAAAAATATCCCAGCGTGCGGTAGAAAATATCACTGCTTTGGGTGGCGAAGGCACCGCGGCGGCTTTACAACGCACTTTTTTGCGATTTTTTAAAGAGTTTAATTACAACAAAATAGGATTAAGCTGTAAATTAAGGCAAGATATCTGTGAAATGGGCGGTGTTGAGTCAACGGGAGATGGCTATGTCATCGTTAAAGGTAAGGGCATACCTGCGGTTAATGTGAATGGATTTACGCAAAAAGTGAGCTTGGACGATTTGTTGGGTAGAATCAAACGTATTACCGATAGCAATACCAAAGTCATCGTGAATTAACGGATTCAAACGCATACTTAACCATTAAAAAGCCTGCATTTTTTGGCAATAATTAAGATGAAACTTAGGATCAAACATAGGATTAAACATAGGATTAAACATAGGATTAAACAATGAAAAAAATCAGCATAATTGGGGCGTTAATCTTATTCATTCCCGCTTGCGTGACCATTAATATTTACTTTCCTGCGGCTGCTGCAGAAGAAGCCGCAGATAAAATTATTGATGAAGTGTGGCAGTTAAAACCAGGTGAAAAGCCAGTTGAAAAACCAGTAGCACCGCCTGTTGAAGCCAGCCCAAAAGCCGCGCCAGCTAACTAATGCAGATTTAAATGAAGGAAACACTATGAAAAAATTAATCACCACTTTTGTTATTTTGTGCATTGCTTTATTGAGCAGTCAGTGGCTTTATGCTGCGCCTAATTTAGATATCGACACGCCAGCGATTACTGCCATCAAAAGCAGCATGCAAGCTCGGCATACGCAATTGATTACACATTACAATAGTGGCGCAGTGGGTTTGACTGAAGATGGTCAAGTTGCTGTGCGCGATGCGACAGCGGTGCCTTTAAAAGATAGAGGCGGTATTAATAGTTTGGTTGCGGCCGAAAACAGTGATCGCAGTGCCTTATACAAAGAAATCGCAGTCGCCAATGGCCATGCAGAATGGACAGGCGAAATTCGTAATACCTTTGCAGGGCGTTGGGTCGATAAAGCGCAAAGCGGCTGGTATTATCAAAACGCAGGCGCTTGGGTAAAAAAGTAAATTTAAACCATATAAATGATGGGATACAACATGCAGATTAAACAATTTTTAGTGATATTTTTAGGGTTAACTTATTTTGCATTGGGTCATGCGCAAACCTATGAATGGGTGGATGAAAAGGGCACCACCAATTACGGCGACAAGGTTCCATCTCAATATAAGAATAGGGCAAAAATAGTAGAGATTAAGGAAAACGTCATTTCTGCGCCAGTAATACCTAATATAGAAGCGGAAACGGCTAGTCCATCGAAAGATTCCGCGCCTATCGTTTTGGAAGTTCCTGTGCGAAGAGATTTGCCTGATGCGGCAGTCAGAGTCGATGGGGATTGTGAAGCGCAAAAGCAAAGATATAAAGAAAGCCAAGATTGCTTTGCGCAATATAGAAATGTGCGTGGCGGTATCAGTGAAGAAGGCGTAGCGCGCTGTACAGCGGTTCAGCAACCTATTTGCAACACCAACACAAATACCAACAGATGATTGATACATGATACCAACTTTAGTATTTGATATTGAAACCATTCCTGATACGGCTGGTTTGAGCGCGCTGCTCGATTTGCCTTGCGATGTAACGGATGAAGAGGTGGCGAATATTGCGCTACACCAGCGTCGCCAGCACAACGGCAGTGAGTTTTTGCCATTACATCAACATAAAATCTGCGCAATTTCTTGTGCGCTACGCGAAGGCAATCACTTTAAAGTATGGACGCTAGGCTATGCAGATGCCTCTGAAGCAGAAATCATTCAACGCTTTTTTGATGGTATTGAAAAATACATGCCGCAAATTATCTCTTGGAATGGCAGTGGTTTCGATTTGCCCGTTTTGCATTATCGCGCCCTGATTAATCAGGTTGTTGCGCCGCGTTATTGGGATTTGGGCGATGACAATAAAGATTTTAAATGGAACAATTACATTAGCCGTTACCATACGCGGCATTTAGATTTAATGGATTTATTGGCCTTATATAACGCGCGCGCGAATGCGCCGCTAGATGATTTGGCCAAGCTTTGCGGTTTTCCAGGCAAGCTAGGTATGGATGGCAGCAAGGTTTGGGATGCCTTTAAAGCGGGAAAAATTGAAGAAATACGCAATTATTGTGAAACCGATGTGGCCAATACGCACTTAGTGTATTTGCGTTTTCAACTGATGCGCGGGCATTTAAATAAAGCAGAATATGCAGCCGAAATTAAATTAGTACGCGACACCTTAACGGGTTATGTCACCGAAAATAAAATGCCGCATTGGTCAGAATTTTTAGCGGCTTGGAATACTTAACGACTAAATTAACTTAAATTTCACCCATTTTTAAGTGTTAAGTCTGGGCTTATTAAGTGCATTTCAATGCAAATTGACGCTTTGATTGCAGTTATACTCAATCAATTACATGCAGCGTATTTTTAGCGCAATTAAATCGACTATTTTCATGATGATATGAAGACGCTATCGGCTAAAATAGCGTACATGAGAAGAAATCGACAAAAAGCCTTTAAAAACCCCGCACAAAATCCTATTTTACCCGCTTTTATTGAGTCGCTTGACCAGGAAGGGCGCGGCGTTGCCCATGTCGATGGCAAAACCATTTTTATCGATGGCGCACTGCCGAATGAGCGTGTGACTTACCAATCGCAGCACATCAAGCCCAGCTACGAAGTCGCCAATACCATTTCTGTCATCCAGCCAAGCAATCAGCGCGTCATTCCAAAATGTCCGCATTTTGGTTTATGCGGCGGCTGCAAATTACAGCATTTAGACATCAACGCGCAAGTGGCGGCCAAACAGCGTTTGCTAGAAAATGACTTATGGCATATTGGCAAAGTAAAGCCAGAGAATATGCTGCCGCCTTTGTATGGCCCCACTTGGGGTTATCGGCACAAAGCGCGTTTAAGCGTGAAATATGTCGAAAAAAAACAGCGCGTGCTGGTGGGGTTTAATGAAAAAGCCACGCGTTATGTGGCGGATATGAATTCTTGCGAAGTGCTGGTGCCAGCAGTGTCGCGCTTAATTGTGCCTTTGCAGCAAATGATTGTAGAGTTAAGCATTCGTGATCAATTACCGCAAATTGAGCTGGCTGTAGGCGAAGCAGATACTAGCAATACGCGCGAGCCAGTGAATCATCAGCCAGTCATCGTGCTGATTTTTCGCATCATGGATGCGTTAAGTATTGAAGATGAAATGCACTTTAAAACTTTTGCAGAAACGCATCACGTGCAAGTGTGGACGCAAAGCAAATGCCCTGACACCATTAAACCGTTTTGGCCGCTGCATGCACCGCAATTGCAATACAGCTTGCCAGAATTTAACTTAATTTATCCGTTTAAGCCAAATGAATTTACCCAGGTGAACCCGCAAATCAACCAAGTGATGATTCGCCGCGCCATGCAATTATTAAGCCCGCAACAAGGCGAAAAAATTGCCGATTTCTTTTGTGGTATTGGCAATTTTACTTTACCCATCGCGCGCAGTGGCGCATCTGTGTTGGGGCTAGAAGGGCTGGCAAATCTGGTTGAGCGCGCTAACGAAAGTGCTTTACTTAACCAACTAAAACACGTGAAATTTGGCGTGGCCGACTTATTTAAAATGACGCCAGAGGCATTAACGGGCTTGGGTCGATTTGATAAATGGCTGGTCGATCCGCCGCGTGATGGCGCGTTTGAGTTGATAAAATCGCTGGATGCCAGCAACAGTCCGCACACCATTGTATACGTTTCGTGTAATCCCGCCACTTTAGCGCGCGATGCTGGCGTGCTGGTGAATGAAAAAAACTATACACTCAAAGCGGCTGGCGTGATTAATATGTTTTCGCACACGGCGCATGTGGAATCGATTGCGCTGTTTGAGCTGAATGCTTAAATCCATTCAAAAAACCGGCATTTTAATCGCACTTTGCGCGTTTATATTTACCGCCTGTAACGCGCAAAAACCCAGTAACGCAATCAATTTTGCCATTGCACAAGCACCGCTCAACCTTGATCCACGTTACGCAACCGATGCCGCATCTGCACGCGTGAATCGTTTAATTTATCAAAGCTTGGTGGATTTTGATGCAAACGCAAAACCGATTGCGCAGTTAGCCAGTTGGGTACAAATTAATCCCACGCAATATCGATTTGAATTAAAGCCAAATCGCACAGCATTTCATCATCAAAAAGCGTTAACTGCACACGATGTAAAAGCCACTTACGATTCTTTAAAAACGCTAAAAAATTCCGCGCAGGCGGCGGAGTTTGCCAATATTAAGCATATTAAAGTGTTAAGTCATGAAACGATTTTATTTGAATTAAATCAACCTGATAGTCATTTTCCTGCTAAGTTAATTATCGGCATTTTGCCGCAAGACTTAATCGCTCAACAGCATGATTTTGCACATCATCCCATTGGTAACGGCGCGTTAGCGTTTGTTTCTTGGCACAATAAACTCCGTTTAAAACGCGTGCAAGATAATCAAAAAATTAACCTAATTGAAGTAAAAGACCCCACCGTGCGCGTGCTGAAATTATTACGCGGAGAGGTGGATTTATTGCAAAGCGATCTGCCGCCTGAGTTAGTGAAATATCTGCAAGCCAAACCAGAAGTAAAAGTGAATACGGTAACCGGCGCAAATTTTTCGTATTTGGGCTTAAATATGCAAGAACCCGTTTTAAACAAGCTAAAAGTGCGCCAAGCCATCGCGCATGCGATTGATGTAGATGCGATTATTCAACAAGTGATGGTTTCCAAGACACGTGTGGCCGATGTGATTTTGCCGCCAGAACATTACACCAATGTGGCTGGAAAATCGCTGCTGCCTTATCAATACAATCCTGCATTGTCTAAGCGATTATTAATCGAGGCGGGTGTTCAATTGCCTTTAAAGCTGGTGTATAAAACCTCCACAGACGCGCAAAGGGTGCGTTTTGCTACTATTATGCAAGCGCAAATGCAGCCTGCTGGCATTGCATTAGAGATTAAAAGTTTAGATTGGGGCACATTTTTTGAGGATGTAAAACAAGGCAATTTTCAATTATTCGGCCTGACTTGGGTGGGCATTAAAACGCCCGATATCTATGCAAAAGCGCTAGGGTCGAAAAGCTTTCCGCCCAATGGTTTTAATCGTGGGCATTATCAAGACACAGCTTTAGACGATTTGCTTGCACAAGAAAATTGGCCTGCAGCAAGCTTACGCATGCATCAGCAATTGCCTTATATTCCTTTATGGTATGAAGGGCAATTTGCCGCGATGCGTAAAAATATCAAACATTACACGCCCAAACCCGATGGTAATTGGGATGACTTAACCACTATTTTGCAGTAAAAATTGCAAAGTCATTGGCAACAAGCACAACAGCAATTAGCTCAGTTACAATAAACAATTATGCATATTGAAATCTCCATTACCAATCAAACCCTAACGCTTTTTGATGATTTTGGCGCTGTTAAGTCGCGCTACCTTGTCTCTAGCGCTGCTAATGGCGCGGGTTGCGAAAAAAATAGCGGCTGCACGCCTTTAGGTCATCATATTATTCGTGCCAAGATTGGCGCGAATGCCCAGCCGAACACGGTATTTGTGGGGCGCAGGCCGACGGGTGAAATTTGCACGCCAGCATTAATGGTGCAATTTCCGAATCGCGATTGGATTTTGACCCGAATTTTATGGTTAAGTGGCTTGGAAATCGGCGTTAATCGGCTGGGTAATGTCGATACCATGCAGCGTTATATTTACATTCATGGCTCACCAGACACCACACAATTGGGCAAGATTGGCTCGCATGGCTGCATACGCATGCACAATCGCGATATTGTGGAATTGTTTGATTTAGTGGCAATAGGCACATCAGTTTTAATTCACCATGATTAAACACTTTATTGATTTAATCATTGTCGTTTTTGGTGTATTGCTGCTGACTTTTTTATTGGTGCATCTAGTGCCAGGTGATCCAGTAGAAGTGATGTTAGGTGAATCAGCCAGCGTGACAGATAGAGCCGTTTTACGCGCGGAATTGGGTTTAAATAAACCAATCGCGCAGCAATTTGGCCGCTATTTAATCAAGCTATCGCAAGGCGATTTAGGCTTTTCTATTCATACCCAAACACCAATTATCGATCTGATCCAAGCGCGTTATCCAGCAACGCTTAAACTGGCATTTTTATCGCTATTTATTGCGTTAAGTATTGGTATTCCACTGGGTATTTTTGCCGCATTAAAAGCCAATCGCTGGCAAGATTTTGTGGTGACCATCGTTTCTGTGCGTTTATCTGCCATGCCCGCTTTTTGGCTGGGGCCGTTACTCATGTTGTTGTTTGCGCTTTGGTTAGGTTGGTTGCCGGTTAGCGGCATGGATGAACGTACTTCAATTATTTTACCTGCCATGACATTGGGCTTAGGTTTAAGCGCGATTTTAACGCGTATGACACGCACCAGTTTACTAGAAGTGTTAAATGACGATTTTATTCGCACCGCACGCGCCAAAGGGCTAAACGAAAAAACCGTGATTGTGCGTCATGCGCTACGCGCGGCTTTACTGCCGATTATCACCATTGTCGGTTTGCAAATGGGCAGTTTGTTAGCGGGAACTGTGATTACCGAAACGATTTTTTCGTGGGACGGCATTGGCCGTTTACTGGTGGAAAGTATTGAAAAACGCGATTATCCAGTTACCCAAGCTTGTGTGTTGGTGGTGGCGCTCAGTTATGTGCTGGTGAATCTGTTGACCGATGTCTTATATCGATTGGCAGACCCGAGAGTGAAGTTCAGTAGTTAAGATGAAAATATTTTCTATTAGTATCTTAGCGTTTTGGATTTTAGCGGTCATTGCTGGCTATATTTTTGGCTTGCAAGGTAATCAAATTGCGTTAAACGCGATATTGTCTAGCCCAAGTGCGCAGTATTGGTTGGGGGCGGACGATTTAGGTCGTGATATTCTGGCGCGTATCTTAACCGGCGTGCAGGTCTCATTTTTTGTCGCGATCATCGTCACAGTGATTACCATGTCAATTGGCGTTTTGATTGGCTTAGTCGCTGGGTTTTACGGCGGAAAGATTGACCGCATTTTAATGAAAATGACCGATATATTTTTGGCTTTCCCTGGTATTTTATTAGCGATTGCCTTTGCCGCTGTGCTAGGCGCCGGTTTAGGCAACTTAATTCTCGCTTTGTGTATCACAGGTTGGGTGAGTTATGCCAGATTAACCCGCGGCCAAGCGTTAAGTCTGCGCAATCGCCAGCATGTGCTTGCCTCAGAGTCACTTGGCGCAAGCGTGCCACGTTTATTGTGCAAACATGTTCTGCCTTTGCTAAGCTCAATATTAGTGGTAGAGGCGACATACAGCCTAGCCAGTGTGATGATTGCAGAAGCTTCTCTTTCATTTTTGGGTTTGGGTATTCAAGCGCCTGATGCCAGCTGGGGCGCGATGCTGCGTGATGGCGTGCGTTATATGCTGGTGGCGCCGCATTACGTGTTGGTGGTGGGGTTAAGTTTGATGAGTTTGATTTTGGCGATTAATTTAGGCGGCGATTATCTACGTGATAAATTAGATGTACGCGAAGCATAATATTGAGTAAAAATAAGGGTTAAGTATTCTATTTAAGGCTTAGTATTTAAGGACTTAACGTGCAAAAGCACTACAAATATTACGATTTAATGATGGCTGCATTTGTGTGCGTGCTGGTGTGTTCCAATTTAATTGGCCCTGCAAAAGTCACACAAATTGAAGCGCCAATACTTGGCACACTGACTTTTGGCGCTGGCGTGTTATTTTTCCCTATTTCTTTTATTTTTGGCGATATTCTCACCGAAGTTTATGGCTATTCTGCATCACGCCGCGTTATTTGGGTGGGTTTTGCAGGTTTGGCATTTGCCAGTTTAATGGCATGGATGATTGTGGCGTTACCGCCCGCGCCATTTTGGGATAATCAACACGAGTATGAAGTGGCTTTTGGCAGCACTTGGCGCATTGCGTTGGCAGGATTAATTGCGTTTGCCGTGGGTGAATTTGTAAATAGCTTTATAATGGCGAAGATGAAATTGGTTACCGCAGGCAAACACTTGTGGGCGCGCACCATTACCAGCACTATTTTTGGCGAAACCATTGATACTGTGCTGTTTGTGCCGTTAGCGTTTTGGAATACAGGTATTATTCCGAACGATAAAATTGCGCTGGTGATTGGCGCGCAGATTATCGCCAAAATTGCTGTGGAAATTGCATTTACACCAGCCGTTTATAAAGTTGTGGCATTTTTAAAACGCGCTGAAAACGAGGATTATTATGATCTGCATACTAATTTCAACCCTTTTAAGTTGTAAAAATTTTCAATAGCCTTTTCAAAAACCTTTTTAAATATTAAGCATTTTTAACCGTTAACTATAATTGAGTACGTATTGACTGAACATTTAAACAATCCCTTAACCGTTACCTGGCAAGAAAAAAATAAAACCCAAAGCGCGGTTTGGCAAAGTGAAGCTAACGCCGCGCCACCCAAAAACATTGTACTGGCAGATGATACGATGAAGGCAGATGAGGCCTATAAATTGGCTTGTGAAGGCACAGGCTTTTTGTATAAAGGCGATTTTCAAAACGCTAAACAGTTACTGCAAGCGGTGACAAAACGCGTAGACCGCAAACCGCAAAAGCCTGCGGCGACCATGTTAGAAGCTTTTCATCAACACAGAGCAAGGCAAATTCAGCGCGCCAATATTACCAATAAAATACTCATCGAACTCAATTATGGTGGTTGCGATTTAAAACGCGCGCCAGATGTAAAAGAAGCCGTTGCAGCTGCTTTAATTGTGAACGCCAAGCGAGACAAAGTGCCCATGAAAATGGTGTTATCGCTGCGTGAATTGCTAGGCATGAATGGCGCGCACGAGTGGCGTAAAAAAGGCGTGTTTATTGATGCGCTGCAAGCCAATATTCATGCCCATTACGGGGTTTATTCACCGATTCGTGGCGAATACTTGGATTTAATTAACACCACTTCAATAGGCAATGCCAAAACTGCGTTTGATATCGGTACCGGTACTAGCGTGATTGCGGCTATTTTGGTGACGCGCGGCATTAAGGCGGTGATTGCCACCGACAACAACGCGCGCGCGCTCAATTGTGCCGCTGATAATATCGAAAAATTGAATTTAAAATCTTATATCACGGTTGAGCAAGCCAACTTATTCCCAAGCGGGCACAAAAAAGCCGACTTGATTGTGTGTAATCCGCCTTGGCTACCTGCCAAAGCCAACGCGCCAATCGAACATGCCATTTATGACCCAAATAGCCAAATGCTAAAAGGTTTTTTAAATGGCGTAAAAGGCCATTTAAATGATGATGGTGAAGCGTGGCTTATATTGTCCGATTTGGCTGAACATTTGGGATTACGCACACAAGAAGAACTGCAAAAATGGATAATAGATGCAGGATTAACTGTCGTTGAAAAGCTAGATATCGCACCAAAACATGCTAAAAGCAGCGATCAATCGGATCCGCTATATGCGGCTAGGGCAAAAGAAATCACCTCGCTTTATCGTTTAAAATATTTGAGTTAAATTTAATCAAATCATTAAGCTAAGTGACGTATTCTAAGTGATACATTAATGAATTGGCACATTCCAACTATAAGCAATTCTTGCTTCATTTAAGCTTAATCCATATTGAAGTTGCATTTTTCCAATAATCAAATCTCTTTTGCCACTAATGATAGAAAAATGATTATTGCTTAGTTTACCTAGTGCGAGCTTTAAATTGCCTTTAAGTAACATTAAATATCCTTCAAATTTATGCGTAAACATTTTTAGTCCTAAATGTAATTTATGTATTATTTGGTAAAAGGGTATTAAATACTTTTTTAGTGGTTAGCTGAGTCGGTTTTCACTTAAATGGACGTAAGTTAACTCTTACATTTATTAAGAGTTTAGTATTTAAAAAACTAGATTTAATAGGCTTTAATATATTGATTAGTCTTTGTTTATATTGATGTTATGATCAAATTATTATCATTTTTTTAGAGTTATTAAATGTCATTAGGCCCTGTTATGCTGGATGTTGTCGGTACAGAATTAACTGCCGACGATACTAAAAGATTACAACATCCGCTGGTTGGTGGTGTGATTCTATTCGCACGTAATTTTGTTAATTGCAGCCAACTAAAGGCGCTAACTGCCAGTATTCATGCAGTGCGCCAGCCGCCATTATTAATTGCGGTAGATCATGAAGGTGGCCGTGTGCAGCGCTTTAGAGAGGGCTTTACCAAGATTCCGCCGATGCGCGAATTTGGCAAGGTTTGGGATGTTAACCCAAAAAAAGCACGAGAATTAGCCAGAGAAGCAGGCTGGATTTTAGCAGCAGAATTGCGTGCGCACGGGATTGATTTTAGTTTTACGCCAGTGTTGGATATGGATTATGGTGATAGCTTGGTGATTGGCGACAGGGCGTTTCATCAAGATGCAACTGCTATTAACGAGCTAGCATTTAGCTTAATGCAAGGCCTTAAAAAAGGCGGTATGTCGGCGGTTGGCAAGCATTTTCCAGGGCATGGTTTTGTAGTGGCTGATTCTCACGTGTCGATTCCGATTGATGAGCGCAGTTTTGATGAGATTGCGGCTAATGATATGCAACCGTTCAAACAGATGATTGATGAAGGGTTGGCAGCCATTATGCCTGCACATGTGATTTATCCTAAAGTGGATGATAAACCTGCTGGATTTTCGCCAAAATGGTTGCAAAAAGTATTGCGCGAAAGGCTTGGTTTTAACGGGGTGATTTTTAGTGACGATTTAAGTATGCAAGGGGCAACTGTAGGCGGCGATGTAACCACGCGCAGCTTAGCTGCTTTGAATGCTGGGTGCGATATGGTGTTATTGTGTAATCGCCCAGATTTGGCGGATGAATTGCTTGCTAAATTAGTGTGGAAAATGTCCGCGTTGAGCATATTAAGGCTTGCGCGCATGCATGGTGCTCATCATCCTGCCAACAGCAATGGCCTGCATGAAAATGCTGATTTTGTCGCTGCAGTAAAACGGGTGGGTTTGTTAGGTAAACGCGAAGAGGATTTGTTTACCTAACAAATATATTTTTACAGATTAATTCTAAAGTCTAGATTTAGATTTTACGACGTGCAAACGTAAATAATCCTAAAGCAGCTGCCATTAATGGTAATGATGTTGGTAACGGTACTGGGCTTACGTTAATACCAACTACAAAGTCATCAAAATCTGCATCATCTGTATTGCTATCGTTAAAGCCTAATACAAAATCAAATGGGCCTGCATTGCCACCGTTTGCCAATGTATTGCCGTCTAAAATGGCAAAGCCAATGTTGGCATTTGATGCTGAACCGTTGCTGGCTGAACCACCACGATCATCACTAAAAGTGAAATTAAGTGCGCCTGCATTTACGGCTACTGGGCCAGTAGTAGCACCAACAGTATTGCTTTCAACTAGCGTAATGCCAGCGAATGAAAATCTGTTATTGAAATTACTTTCACTACCTAAAAAGGTAAAAGAAACAGTTGTAGCTCTGTCTGCTACAATTGTACCTTGAGAGCCACTAGAATAAACACCAGTAGAAGTAGCTGGCTGACCGCTGTAACCAGTGAAATTAATAGCTGTACGGCCAAAAATGCTTAAGCTGCTAGCTTGAGCAGCGCCAGCTGATAATAATAAAGCAGTAGATATAGAAATAGTTGCAAGAGCAAGTTTAGTTCTGGTCATAATTTTTCTTTCTTAAAGTTGGAAGGTTTGTTATCGAGCATACATATACTAAGAATTAAAAGCAGCATCGTCTGTGCGGTAACTTACATAACTTTAAAATCTATACTTACAGGTACATCAATACCGAGCAGTATAGCATGTAATTGATTGTTTTATTTATAATAAATTGAATCAGCTTGATTGGACTAAGCTGCTATCAAGGCATTAATTTAATCACTAAACACTTGAAACTTTAGCCAATAGTCGTTATCTTAGATACATTGCCTTTTGGCAACTTTACATATAAGGAAATAACCATGTTAGATGATATGCAAGTATTGGGTCGTGAAGGTAGTTTATCTACAACACAAAATAAGGTATTACGTAACACTTATGCCTTACTTGGCTTAACCATGATTCCGACTGTGATTGGTGCGCTGGTCGGCATGAAAATGAATTTTGCTTTTGCAGCACTGCATCCATTTATGTTTGCAATTGGCGCATTGGCAGTGATTTACGGAATGTTTTTTGCCATTAGTGCAAACCGCAATAGTAGCATTGGCGTTGTTTTATTGCTTGGCCTGACATTTTTATTAGGCTTAATGTTAGGTCCAATTTTACAACACGCGCTTAACTTAAATAATGGTGGTCAAATTGTTGGCTTAGCCGCTGGCGGCACGGGCATTATTTTGCTGACTATGGCGGGTATTGCAACTACTACCAAAAAAGATTTCAGCTTTATGGGTAAATTTTTACTCGTGGGTATTATTCTGTTAATTGTAGCGTCGCTAGCTAATATTTTCTTGCAAATTCCAGCGATGCAATTAGCGCTTTCTGGTGTAGGTGTGTTGCTGTTTTCTGGTTTTATTTTATATGATGTCAGCCGAATTGTGACAGGCGGCGAAACCAATTATGTGATGGCAACATTAGGTTTATACATGAGTATTTATAACTTGTTTACAAGCTTATTACACTTGCTGATGGGTTTAATGGGTAGCAACGATTAATCGAAACAACGATTAATTAAGTTATTTTAGGCAACAAAAAAGCTGATTTTATGTCAGCTTTTTTGTTGCCTGCTATTTTGTTCACTTGTTTTTTTCTGCGCGCCGTTGTTTAAAAAAGCCAGATAATAATTCACCACAATCTTGCGCTAATATTCCAGAGACAACTGCTGTGTGATGATTCAATTTTGGCTCGTCCATTAGGTTAACTATACTTCCGCAAGCACCAGTTTTAGGGTCACTTGCGCCATATACTAACCTTGAGATACGTGCATGTTGCATTGCGCCGCAGCACATAGCACAGGGTTCTAAAGTGACATATAACACGCAATCTACCAGACGATAATTACCTAAGTAGGACGCTGCCTCGCGCATGGCAATAATTTCGGCGTGCGCGCTTGGATCGTGTAAGCCAATAGGCGCATTACTGCCACGACCAATGATCGAGCCATTTTTCACTACAATCGCGCCCACCGGCACTTCGCCCATTAGTGCTGCTTGATTGGCCAAATCTAATGCAATTCGCATAAAGTCGTTATCAGTAGTCATTATTGTTTGTTTATATTGAACTGCTTAATGCGCTCTGCCAAACATTTCAATAATGCTGCAGAAGGCGATTTGCTATAAATAATCATATTATAACGCGCTGCAATATCCATAATCAGCGTTTGTTGATGGGGCAGTTTTATTGCCGCGCGCCGCGCAAAATCTAGCACAGTTTCGCCGTGATTGGGTGTTAAGCCAGCGCGTTTTAGCTGTTTTAAATATTGCGCATATAATCGTTGCGCTTGGCTTGATTTGACCTTTTGTTGGCTGAGTAAAAAATAAGTAGTTAACCCCACAATGACGGCAATAATGCCCATCATCCACATCAGCATCTCTATTAAATCCAAATTTTGTCCGCTCAGTTTTTTTAAAAAATCGCGCTGTTTTTTGTCGTCATAACCTAGCACCCATTGATTCCAGCCGTTATTCACGCTATCCCAGTTTAAGTAAGCTTTTTTAAGCCAAGGGTAATCAGAGCGCGCCATTAAAGGTAATTCATCGGTTTCATCAAGCGCGTCACCAATGCCGCTTTCTATGCGCTCTGGCGATACCGCTGCTGTTGGGTCTACGCGTATCCAGCCTCTGCCAGCAAGCCACACTTCGGCCCAAGCGTGTGCATCCGATTGACGCACAATGAAGTAATTGCCATTGGGGTTATATTCGCCGCCTTGGTAGCCTGTCACAATACGCGCTGGCACACCAGCGGCGCGCATTAAATAAACAAAGCTGGTGGCGTAATGCTCACAAAACCCGCGTTTGGTATTGAATAAAAAGTCATCAACAGGATTATCACCTAGTTTAGGTGGCCTTAAGCTATATACAAAAGGTTGCTGTCTATAACGTTTAAGCGCGCTATTAATTTTATCCGTATCAGTTAAGCCGCGCCAAGTTTTGGCTAACTGCACCGTTTTTGGATTTTCACCTTCGTTAATTTGCAGGCTTAATGTGCGCTCACGTTCGCCTAGCTTTAAACCCAATTGATAGTTGCTAAAAGATACTGCATCGTAGCGCAGCCGCGTACGTACAGGCTTGCTGGCAACGACCGAGTAATCGTGCGTAAGCCTTGCATCTTGCGGTATCAGCGTTGGCATATCCAACATCAACATCCATAAACGGTTATGCGGCTCAAGCGTCATGGTGTATTGAATAGGGCTGCCATATACCGCTGCAACTTCTGGCTGTAAGCCAATTTTATTGCTGCTCATGGTCCAGCTGCGGTCTTCTTGATGCCACAACACTGGTCCGCGCCAATACAATTGGTTTCTTTCGGGTACTGCGTCTTTAAACTGCACCCTAAAAGCGATTGAGCTATTTTTAGTTAAATTGCTTATATTGCCAAATTGCAAATCCTCACCCAAGCCTGTCATGGCGCTATTGGCGTCTTGCGGCAAGCCCCATAGCGGGCCAGGAATACGTGGAAACAGCACAAATAATATCAACATAACAGGCACCGCCTGCAGTAATAATTGCGCTGCTAGCTTCAAGCTAAATTGAATAGATTGCGCCTGATGAGTATTTTTAAAACTAATATGAATTAAAGTGGCTGTTAGCAATATTAGTGGTGGCAAGCTTAATGCAAATGTTGCGATGGTTTGATTAAATAAAAATAAATTGCCAACCAAAAAATAAGCCAACACAATTAGCAACATATAATCGCGCAAGGTTTTTGTTTCTAGTAACTTCAACGCGCACATGACCACCAGTAAACTTAACGATGCGTCACGCCCAAAAAAACCTTTGAAAGTAACAATAATACCCAGGCAGATAATTAAGGTAATGGGCAGCAAAACCCACACTGTTGGCATCTTCCATTGATATTTATCCAGTAAATAGCGCCAAATGCCAAAACTAATGCTGGCAATAATTACCCATGCGGGCAAATTGGTTAAGTGTGTTGCTAGCACCACTGCTAATGACACCAGTAGCCATTTTAAATGTTGTGGATTTAATAACCGATACATATATTTAACTCAATAATGCCAGCGCGGTTAGGGCTTGATGGTAGTGCACTTGGGTATTATTTGGCGCCAACTCGCTATTTGGCAATTTTAAGCCATACGTTTGTTGCGTTGCGTGCGCATCGATTACCCAGCGCGTTAATTGCGAAATGCGCGTTTCAGTATCGCCAGTCGTTGCTGCCCAATCTAGCCATAAAGTATGCATGCCTGCGCCACTGTAAAGTTTGGTATACATGCCAATACCGCGGCTAGAAGCTTTCCAATCGACTCTGCTGGATGAATCGCCTACTTGGTAATTTTTATGTCCATTAAAATCATCATCACCTTTTGTGAGTATGCTAAACCCTTGCGCATTTGCATCGGCAGACATAAGAATTTGCTGACTTGATTCAGCAGGTTTTGGATAAACTAAAAATTGAAAAGGATTATCAACCACGGCCCAAGCATGCAACAAACTTAAAGGAAACTCTGTATAAATAGTTAAGCGTGGCAAGCTGTGCAAGCCGCGTTTATTGGTTGTTAGCGGTACGTCGTAAAGCTGCATATCGCTGGCTTTTATATGGTTTATCACTTCTGCTTGCGGATTAAAATAAGCAGCCACTACATAGCGTGGCCGATTTTTTACTTCAACTATTTTAAGTGTAATGGTGGTTGTATCGCCTGCAAAAACTGGGCTGGCGTTTAACACCGCAACTTGCAAATGTAATAGATTACGCCAAGTGTGCAACATGGCAATATTGCCCATTGATGCCAATAAAAATGTGATGTAGTAGCCAAGGCTGAGTGAATAGTTGATTGAGCCAATCAGCAATGCAAAGAGCATAGTTGCATATAACAAACCCCAGCGTGTTGGCACAATGTATATTTGGCGCGGATGCAGTATGGCAACATTATTGGTGCTTTTTGCCACGCGAAACCATTGTTGCCAATAGCTGCGCTTCCAAAATATTAACGGCCAGACTTTTTGAAACATATTTTTTAATGCAAAAAAGTGGTTAAGTAATGCCAACTTGATCCAGTATTTGTTTGGCTATATGGCTATTGCCATCTGCTTGTATGCGATGCGCAACTACACTTGGCAATACCGCTTGCACATCTTCTGGTGTGACAAAATCGCGGCCAGCAATCAGCGCCCAAGCTTGCGCGCATTGGCGCAAACCCAAGCCCGCTCTGGGTGATAAGCCCTCATTTATTTGCGTGCGGGTATATTGAATCAGCGCTTGCAAGTAATCTAAAAGCGCATCCGATACATGCACAAGCTGCACTTGCTGTTGCAATTTTAATAAAGTTTCGGCATCACATACCGCTTGAATCGTGCTGGCATTAGCGCGCCCGCCTTGGTTTTTCAGCAATGCCCGCTCCGATTGGCTATCAGGATAACCCAAGGTGATGCGCATTAAAAAGCGGTCTAGTTGCGATTCTGGCAAGGCAAACGTGCCGATATGGTGTTTAGGATTTTGCGTTGCAATCACAAAAAATGGTTGCGGCAGCAAATGCGTAGTGCCATCAACCGTGACTTGATGCTCTTCCATGGCCTCTAACAGCGCGCTTTGGGTTTTGGGTGTGGCGCGATTGATTTCATCTGCCAGCAACAAATTGGTGAAAACCGGCCCCGCATGAAACTGAAAACTTGACGTGTTGCGATCAAAAACCGATACACCAAGAATATCGGCGGGTAATAAATCGCTGGTAAATTGCGTACGCCTAAAGCCCAAACCCAGCACTTGCGCCAGTGTGTGTGCGAGCGTGGTTTTGCCCATGCCAGGCAAATCTTCAATGAGTAAATGCCCGCCTGCCAACAAGCAGGTGAGGCTTAATTTAATTTGCTGCTCTTTGCCTAAAATAATGCGCGAGGTGGCATTAATAATTTGGTTGATGGTGTTTTGCATATTGTTTTTGTTAAAAAAGTTAATGAAAAAAAAGGGTTAAGTTTTATCTCAGCTAATTTCTATTTAATTGCTTTGCAATGTATATAAAGCTTGATTAATAATATTTTAACCACATATCACTTAAATAGACTTAAATACCAAATGAATATTTAGCATGAATACTAATCAAATGTATAAAGTTACTTTTTTTCAAGCCAAGGCCTTCTAGTATGCAAATTCGCCATTCCAATGAGCGCGGCCATGTCAATCGTGGCTGGTTAGATAGTTATCATTCTTTTTCATTTGGACATTATGTCGATGCCAATTGGATGGGCTTTTCAGCGCTGCGCGTGATTAATGAAGATGTGATTGCGCCTGCCAAAGGGTTTGGTACGCATTCGCACCATGATATGGAAATTATCACCTATATTTTAAAAGGTGAGCTGGCGCACCAAGATAGTATGGGCAATGTAGAAACCATCAAACAAGGGCATGTGCAGCGCATGACGGCTGGTACCGGCGTTTCGCATAGCGAATTTAATGCATCTAATAGCGAGCCTGTGCATTTGTTGCAGATATGGATTACGCCCAATCAGCTTTACTTAACGCCTGGTTACGAAGATAAATATTTTGATCACGCTTTAAAATTAAACCAATGGTGTTTATTAGCGTCTCAAAATGGGACGCAAGGTTCATTAATTGTTCATCAAGATATGGCATTATATGCGGCACAGTTAATAGCGAATTATCCCTTAAATTATAGCGTCAAACAAAATCGCCAAGCCTATGTACAGATTGCAACGGGTGAGGTTTTGGTGAACGAACAATTGCTAAGCGCGGGCGATGCAGTGATGTTGGGCGCAAATGAAACGATACAGCTTGAATCATTACAATCTGCCGAAATATTGTTGTTCGATTTGCCTTAACTAATTGCTTTAACTTAGCTGTTTTAAACTAGCTGTTTTAACGCAATGACTTAACCCTTAAATTTGCTTAATAATGCTGGTTATTGCCACTCAACTTTAACCGCTTAACTTTAGGAGCCAATATGAATATTGTATTTAGAATCATCGCGTTATCAGGGGCTATGACCTTGTTCAATGCGCAAGCGTTAGCCGAACAAGAAAGTTATCAGATCGATAATAGTCACAGTTTTGCTAATTGGAGTATTCGCCATGTCGCCTCGAAAACGTCGGGTACTTTTAGTGATGTCACAGGTAATATTGTGATTGATCGTACAAACTTAGCCAATTCATCTGTAGACGCAAAAATCAATTTATCCAGCGTGAATAGCAGCCACCCCAAACGCGATGAACATCTTAAAAAAGCGGATTATTTAGATTTAGAAAAATTTGCCGAGATGACTTTTGTCAGTAAGAAAATTGCAGCAAAATCGGCAACAGAAGGGCTGATGACTGGCGTGTTAACGTTACATGGCGTAGCAAAAGAAATGACATTTCCTTTTAGAGTATTAGGTTTTGGTGCGGATGGCAGGGGCGGATTCAGAAGTGGTTTTGAAGCGCACACCAGTTTAAAAGCCAGCGATTTTGGTTTTGGCTGGGCTACCAAACCAGATGCTGCAGTGGGTGACGATATTGAAATCACATTATTGATTGAAGGCATTAAATTACCCGCAGAAAAAACCCCTTAATTGCCAGTTTGAATAGATACTTAACCCGTAAAATGAAGCAATAATGCACGAATTTTAAAGTAAACTTAATTTTTAGATGGAGAAATACATGGCATTGGATTTATTTAGCCCAGCAAAGCTAGGCGCAATTTCACTTAAAAACCGCATGGTGATGGCACCTTTAACCAGAAGTAGAGCGCCTAAAGAAACCGGCGTGCCACAAGATTTAAATGTGACTTATTATGCACAACGCGCAAGCGCTGGCTTAATCGTAACAGAGGCGACGCCAATCTCTGCCATGGCGCACGGCTATATTTTGTTACCAGGTATTTATACCGATGCTCAAGTAGCGGGTTGGAAAAAAATAACTGCAGCGGTGCATGCTAAAGGTGGAAAAATCGTGTTGCAACTGTGGCATGTGGGCCGCATTTCGCACCCAAGTTTATTGCCGAATAACGTATTACCAGTTGCGCCTTCAGCCATTAAACCTGCTGGACAAGCTTTTACCTATGATGGTTTGGTCGATTTTGTTCAACCGCGCGCCTTAGAATCCAGTGAAATTGACGACGTGATTGCAGAGTACGTGCATGCGGCTAAATGTGCGCTAGCAGCAGGCTTTGATGGCCTTGAAGTGCATGCGGCAAATGGCTATTTGTTGGATCAATTTTTACGCGATGGCAGCAACAAACGCAGCGACAATTATGGCGGCAGCATAGAGAATCGCGCGCGCTTGTTAATGCAGGTGACAAAAGCAGTGGTCGATGTAGCAGGTTCAGACAAAGTAGGCGTGCGCATTTCACCCGTTAACCCTTTTAACGATATGCAAGATAGCAATCCGCAAGCCTTATTTAATTATGTTACTGAACAGTTAAATCAATTTAATTTAGCCTATTTGCATGTGGTTGAGGGTGGCATTCATGGTGGCGGCAAGGCTGATGCGTTTGATTTTGTGCAAATGCGTAAACTATTTAAAGGCGCTTATATGGCTAATTTAGCTTATGACAAAGCGCGCGGTAACGCAGCCATTGCCGATGGACACGCAGATGTAATTGCTTATGGTGTGCCATTTATTGCCAACCCTGATTTGGTCGAGCGCTACAAAACAGATGCGCCACTCAATAAAGCAGATAGCAAAACATTTTATGGCGGCTCAGAAAAAGGCTACACTGATTATCCTGCTTTAACAGCCTAATTGAGGATGAATCTGATGCAAAAACCCGCCAAAACGCAAGTACCCATTAACCATGTCATTGCTAATCGCTGGAGTGGTCGCGCTTTTGACGCCAGCAAAGCTGTTTCAATTGAGCAGATAATTAGCTTGTGTGAAGC
The DNA here is from genome assembly GCA_046594885.1 of Methylotenera sp. GTDB lineage: Bacteria > Pseudomonadota > Gammaproteobacteria > Burkholderiales > Methylophilaceae > Methylotenera_A. The sequence goes on from JBKJRD010000030.1 coordinate 24,154, forward strand.
GGCGCGCTGGGCGCCAAGCTGCTTTGGTGACGAGCCTTGGCGCTTTATGGTGTGGAACAAAACCACCAATGATCACGCTTGGCAAAAAGCCTTTGATTGCCTGGTGCCAGGTAATCAAGAATGGGTAAAAGCGGCGCCCGTATTGTTGCTGGTTTGTGCGGATACCTTATTTGGACATAACCAAAAGCCGAATCGCTGGGCGCAATACGACACTGGCGCAGCGGCTGAGAATTTATGTTTGCAAGCACAAGATTTAGGCCTAATGGCGCATCAAATGGGCGGTTTTGATAGTGATGCAGCACGTAAAGCATTTCATATTCCTGAGCAATTTACTTTAATGGCGATGGTTGCTGTGGGTTATGCGGCGGATATTAAAATGGTCACTGGTGAAGCGTTAAGTCGCGAAACCGCAGAGCGAAAACGTAAACCATTGGCAGCATTATTTTTTGATTCGGTTTGGGATAAACCGATTTAAAACGCTGCATGTTTAATCGCAATGACAAGCATCTTAACTTAAGCTAGCGGGTCTGCTAAACTCTGTATTTGTTCAATAGCAGTTTATTCAATTTAAGGCAAAATAATGGCAGTCGTTAAACTTAACAAAGCAAATTTTAAACAAACCATCGAAAACAACAATTTTGTCATTGTGGATTTTTGGGCGCCGTGGTGTGAGCCATGCGTGGCCTTTACGCCAACGTTTGAAGCAGCTGCAGCTGCAAACACTGATATTGTGTTTGGCATGGTGAATACCGAAACCGATCCTGAAATTGGTGAGTATTTTCAGGTTAATCAAATTCCCGGTATTTTAGTGATTCGCGAGCAAGCGGGTATTCATGCGCAAGTGGGTGAAATTGGCGCGCCAGCGTTTGATGCGATTATTCAATGGGCACGCGAATATGATATGCGTACGGTGCACGAATTTTACCAAAATGATGCAGCACAACAGGCGGTTAAAAAAGCTGCAAAAAACTAATATTTTAATCAAAAAATAAGGTTAAGTTAATATAAAAGCCGCTTTTAAGCGGCTTTTATATGGCTGGCATGCATCGTTAGGCAAAACTTAACACGTAAAACAGCTTAAAAACTACCTGTTGTCGCAAGGCGAAACAGGTAAAACAGCCCCACCCCCATCATGATATACATAGGCACATCACCACTTTTTTTCTTTTCATTTTTTGCGGCAGACGACATCCAGCGGTTCAACAGCCAAAGTACCAAGATAATGACTGGAATAAACAGCATATGCGTGGTTGATTCAAACAACCAGCCAAGCGCGGTTTTTAGCCAGCCACCGTCTTTAAAAAATTCCATCGCAATACCGATCAAACCGATAATCACCAATGCCAATCCAACAAAAGAAATCAATGTTTTGAGTGGCGTATCTGCCTCAATATTCGCATTTTTGCTATATTTGTTAGGGTCTTTTTTCTGCGGTGTCGCCACAATCTTCTCCTAAAATTAACGCCATCATTTCAATAAATTATTGCTGATTCAGATATTTGGCTGGGTCAACAGACTTGCCCAAGCGGCGAATTTCGAAATGTAGTTTAACCCTATTGGTGTCTGTATCGCCCATTTCGGCGATTTTTTGCCCTGCTGCAACTACCTGACCCTCTTTAACGATGATTTTGCTATTGTGCGCATAAACCGATAAATACGTTTTATTGTGTTTGATAATCACCAGTTTGCCATAACCGCGTAAATCGGAGCCGCTGTAAATCACTTTTCCGCCACTTGCTGCGTTGATTGCTTGGCCAGTGTTGCCGCCAATATCCATGCCTTTATTCGTCGCTTCATTAAAATGCGCAAGCACTTTGCCTGGTGTTGGCCATCCCCAAATAATGGCTTCATCATCTGTTGGTTTTGCATCTGCTTGTTTGTTCTCAACAGGTATGGTTGCTATCACTTTGGGTTCTGTAACCTTGCTTTCGGCAGCTATAAGTGGCGCTGCTCTATTAAACGCCTCTAAGCTGTACGGCTCACGTATCGATTTTGGCTCACTTAATAAAGGCGCCACCACGGATGGAGGCGCTGCGGCTGCTGTTGATGGACTTTCTGGCTGGCTAGTGCCGGCGACAACTGGTTCTGTTTGAATCGGTGTGAGAATGACACCATCGTCAGTTGCGGATGTTAGCGCTGGCTGATTGCTGTCAGGCGCATCAGGTTTTGCTTCTGCAGTCGCTAAATTAAGCTTTTGACCAATTTGAATAGCATACGGCTCATTGATATGATTAGCAGCAGCGATTTCTTTATAGTCAAGGCCGTATTCCAGCCCAATACTAAATAGAGTATCGCCTTTTTTTACGGTGTATACATCAGGCCGCCAATCATTTGCCGTTGTTTTGTTGGATTGATTCGGCTTGGAAGTAACGTTGGTGCTAGGTTTAGCCGCTTGCGGTAATCGATCAACGACAGGGGCGGGCGGGCTGCTGGCACAGGCAGTCAAAAATATGCTGATTAATACAATAAAAATCGATTGAAACATTAACTAACTCCACCAAGTAAAGGTACAAATTTCACAGCCTCTAACTTGGTCTGTACGTATTCTTTGGCTTTTCGTTCAATTAAAACTAGATATTGTGTCGCCGTGCCGATGGGGATAATCATACGGCCACCAATGGCAAGTTGTGCTAATAACTCTTGCGGCACATGGCTCGCCGCAGCGGTCACCATAATGCCATCAAACGGGGCAAAAGCCTCTAAACCAGCGCTGCCGTCTGCATGGTCTAATTTTACATTGCTACATTTTAAAGTACGTAAATGGCTTCTGGCCTTCATCATCAGCGGACGAATGCGTTCGACAGACAAAACTTCTTTGCATACTTTTGACAAAACCGCTGTTTGATAGCCGCAACCGGTGCCGATTTCTAACACTTTATTTAATTGCGCGCCATTACGTAAAATTTCAGTCATACGCGCCACAATATAAGGTTGTGAAATGGTTTGCCCAAAGCCAATCGGTAGTGAAACATCTTCATAGGCGCGAATACTTAAGGCCTCATCCACAAAAATATGCCGCGGAATATCGGCAATTGCCGAAAGCACCACTTCATCTTGAATGCCTTGCTCACGCAGGCGCGTTAACATACGTTCGCGCGTGCGCTGAGATGTCATGCCAATGCCAGTGTTCGGTTTTAATAAACTCGGTTTTAAAATGGCCATAGTGGTTACTTATCCAACCAAGTTTTTAATTCTGCCAGCTGCGAATGTTTGGTTAAATCCACTTGAATCGGTGAAATAGACACTTGATTATGCGCAACCGCGTAAAAATCCGTGCCCTCACCGCCATCGTTTGGCGTGCCAGCCGCGCCAACCCAATACACGGTTTCGTTTCTAGGCGTTTTGAGCTGAATCACGGGTTCCGCCTTGTGGCGCTTGCCCAAACGTGTGACTGTTCTACCAGTCAAGTCTTGGTATGGAATATCAGGCACATTCACATTGAGTAAAGTTGCCGATGCAAAACCATGTTTAATATGATGTTGAATTAACTCCACCGCTACACGGGCTGCCGTTTCAAAATGCGTCGAATTATGCTGCGACATCGAGATTGCAATCGATGGAATACCCAACAAATAACCTTCTGTGGCGGCGGCAACCGTGCCAGAATAAATCGTGTCGTCGCCCATATTGGCGCCATCATTAATGCCAGAAATCACCATATCTGGCATTTCATCCATTAAGCCAGTTAAGGCAATATGCACGCAATCGGTTGGCGTACCGTTCACATAGAAAAAGCCATTCGCGGCTTTTTTAACACTCAAAGGCCTGTCTAGCGTAAGCGAATTGCTGGCGCCACTGCGGTTGCGCTCGGGCGCCACAACGGTAATATCCGCCAATTGTGCAATATGACTGGCTAAAATATTTAAGCCAGGCGCAAAATAGCCATCATCATTTGAGATGAGTATTTTCATTCGAGGCTAATAGTGTGATTAATCATGCGTTTTATCTGCGATTTTTATTGGCGGCTTGCTTACTTAACGGTATAAACACCTTAAAATTTGCTGCATTTTAAGTGTTAAGTATATAGCCTAAGGCTTTAATTATAAATTAAGCAGAGGGTTTTAAAGCACTGTTTCGCGCGAGTTTTGCATAAAAAATTGCACATAGAAAAAATATGAGCGATAACACGACTTCAATTATTGCCAATTGACTGGAAACGCCCATGTCAGACCATGCGCGTACTACGCCTTCGGTAAAATACAGCAAAATCAGCATGCCCGCCCATTGGTAAGTATAACGGCGTCCCTTGAGTATGCCCAAAAGTGGCAATAATAACGGCAATGCTTTTAACATCAGCAATGAGCCGCCTGGTTTAAGTGGCGCAAGCACAATTTCCCACGCTAAACATAAAAAAATCAGCGCAATCAGGCTTGCTCCAGCGCCAATTTTTAAGCTGGTAAGCATGTTAACTTGCCAGCTTTAAGGCGGTTTCAGCTAAGCGTTTTCCTAGCGCGATACACAGATTTTTTTCATCTTCAGTGATTTTTTTATCATCCATCGCGCCGCCAATATGGCTTGCACCATAAGGCGTGCCGCCACTTTGCGTGCTGGTTAATACAGGCTCGGAATACGGCAAGCCAACCATTAGCATGCCGTGATGCATGAGTGGCAACATCATGGTAATTAAAGTAGTTTCGTTACCGCCATGCATGGAGCCTGTGCTGGTAAATACCGCCGCAGGCTTGCCAATCAGCGCGCCTTTTAACCACAAACCAGCCGTGCCATCCAAAAAATATTTCATTGGCGCGGCCATATTGCCAAAGCGGGTAGGGCTACCCAACGCTAAACCATTACATTCCTCTAAATCGCTTAGCTCAACATAAGGGTCGCCGCTTGTTGGAATGTCTGGCTCAATCGCTTCGCAATTGGCTGAAACTTTTGGTACGGTGCGAATGAGCGCTTTGGCACTTTTAGTTGATTCAACACCGCGCGCAATCAACTGTGCCATTTCACGCACAGCCCCACCTTGGGAGTAGTAAAGGACTAAGATTTCATTCATAAGCTATTTTTTTAAATGATCAAAATTGCATACTTTAATCAGCATGCGTGAGTATTACATCAACCATATTTTATTATTTTACAATTATTTTATTAGCATTCTTAAATGCCCCGTTTTATTGTCAACCAACCCAGTAGGTTATTGTAGTTGCGCAATCAAATAGATTTTTTAGCAGCATACGCACAACCTATTTCAACATTTAGCTTATTTACCTTGTCGCGGCTTCAAATCTTGCTGCTACATTATCCCAATTAATAATGCCAATCAGATTATTAATATACTCTGCACGACGGTTCTGATATTTTAGGTAATAAGCGTGTTCCCATACATCTAACACCAGTATGGGTACTATGCCCCAAGCAGTTAATTTTTGGTGGTTTTCACATTGTAGTAACATTAATTTTTTACTAGCAGGCAAATAGCCTAATATACCCCAGCCAGAACCTTCAACGTTAACTGTCGCCGCAGCTAAATGTGCTTTAAATTTATCCAAAGACTTAAAGTTCTTTTCAATAG
>JBKJRD010000082.1:0-6997 GCA_046594885.1 Methylotenera sp.
CAAACCGGAATGCCGCGCTCTACCAAGTATTGCGCGGTTTTGGCTTTATCGCCACCGCCTTCAAATTTCACCATATGCGCGCCCGATTTAATCAACCAGTCCGCATTTTTATAAGCAGCCTCTGCATCATGCTCATAGCTACCTAAGGGCATATCGGCAATAATAAAGGTATTTGGCGCGCCTGCAGCAACGCTTTTGGTGTGATAAGTCATATGATGCATGCTGACATTGAGCGTGTTTTCTGCGCCATGCAGCACCATACCTAAAGAATCGCCCACCAATAAAATATCCACATTGGCTTCTTGCATTAATTTGGCAAATGTGGCGTCATAACAGGTGAGCATGGCGATTTTTTCGCCTGCTTTTACTTTTGCATTTATTTGAGATAACAGCATGATGACATTTTACAATGAAAAAGTAAGGTGATTAACAATGATGATGCGTCACGGCGCATCAGAGCTTTGGGATAGGCGTGACTTAACCATTCAATTTAATCAAAATTCGGGTTGAAATATTCACGGCTACTTTTAATTTGCAACACTCTATCCACCAGCAAATTAAGTGCGCTGGCATCTTTAATAATATTGAGTTTTTCGTTATTCACAATCAATATTGGCGATGCATCATAGCTATGAAAAAATTCGCTGTAGGCATCGGCCAGGCGCTCAATATATTCGCGCGGAATTTCCTGCTCGTAGCTAATATTGCGCTCTTCAATGCGCTCGGCAAGCTCGTCAATAGGTGTTTGCAGATAAATCACTAAATCGGGCTTAGGCGATTTTAATTGCAGGTGGCTGTAAATTTGATGATACAACGCGTATTCTTCATCATCCAAATTCAGCCTTGCAAACAGCGGATCTTTTTCTAAGAAAAAATCCGCCACGGTGGGCGCCGAAAATAAATCGCGCTGTGTCATATCGGCTATTTGGCGTGAACGTTGGAACAAGAAAAACAACTGGGTTGGCAATGCGTAACGTTGTGCATCTTGATAAAAGCGCGGCAAAAATGGGTTGGCTTCGGCTTTTTCGCTTAATAGTTGTACAGAAAATTTGTCAGCCAATAACCTTGCCAGCGTGGTTTTTCCGCTACCAATCGGGCCTTCAATTACAATATAAGGGAATTTATTAAAGATACTCATTTTTAAAACTCATCTTTCGTCTTCATGCTTCGTTGCTACTTCAAAAATTATCCTTACCTATCACTTATATGCAGCGTGCATATATGCGGAACCCAGTTTTTTGGCGCGCGCCTTGTCTTATTTATAAGCCTGAGCTTTAAAGTTTCTGAATGCCTTGATTTAAATACGACTGTACTAATTTTATAATATTGCCGCCATCGGCTAGCGTTAAGTTCGGTAGCGTTAACGCAGGTGCAATCTCTGCCAACGGTAATAATACAAAGCTACGTAAATGCATGCGCGGGTGAGGCAAAGTGAGTTGTTTGGTGCGCATTTCAATGTTGTCATATAGCAGTAAATCGCAATCTAACACGCGCGGCGCATTGGCAAATGGGCGCTCGCGGCCCACTGCATTTTCAATTGATAAAATGGCTTCTAATAATTCTAGGGGGCTTAAATCGGTGCTGATTTCAACCACTGCATTAATAAATTTGGGTATCGATTTTAATTGCTCTGCGTCATATCCCAAAGGTTCGGTTAAATATAAGCTGGACGCTTTAACTAAACAAGTTTTAGGTAGCTGATTCAAGCTTATAAATGCATTTTTAACCTGTAAAACAGGGTCTTGCAGATTGCTGCCCAAAGCAATATAAGCAGTATGCGAATACATTGGCTGCATCAATCAATAGACGCTAAAAGTGGTTTATCAGCAGCGCTTGTTTTTTTACGGCTGCGTTTACGGCGTTTTTTAGGGGTAGTGTCTGGCAATAACATGGCAACACGCTCTTCTGGTTTCGCCTGTGCAAACGCCGTCCACCAAGTGCCTAATTCAGCGTCAATTTCACCAGAATCGCAACGCAATAATAAAAAATCATAGCCAGCGCGATAGCGCGGATGTTCTAAAATGCCAAAAGGCCGTTTGCCTGCACGCTGCTCAAAACGCGGTTGCAAGCCCCAGATTTCTTTCATGGTGGCGGTGTGACGATGATGAATGGCCAGTTTTTCGGCTTGGCTGGCAATTACATCGTTCATGGCCATATGCAAACCTGGAATAAAACTTTCGCCTTTGTCTTGATAAGTTTGCCAAGCAGCTAATACTTCATGCCATAGTAAACAAGCGAATAGAAAACTAGGGTTGGCAGATTTGCCTATAGCAATCCGCTCATCGGTATTTTTTAACGCGAGCATGACGAATTTTTCACCAAGCGGCTGTTCTAGCACCACATCTAACATGGGTAATAAACCGTGATGCAAATGTTGCGCACGTAAGGCATTCACGCTTTCAATGGCGTGACCTGACAAAAATAATTTAAGCATTTCATCAAACAAACGGCTGGGTGGCACGTCTTGCAATAAATCGGCATTTTTGGCGATAGGCGCTTGGGTGGCAGCATCAATCTTTAAACCAAGCTTTGCGGATAATCGCACTGCACGCAGCATGCGCACTGGGTCTTCTTGATAACGCGTCAGCGGGTCGCCAATCATGCGTAATAAATTCGCTTTGATATCGCTCACGCCATTGTGGAAATCTAACACTTCTTGGTTTGCGGGGTTGTAATACAAAGCATTGGCGGTAAAGTCGCGACGTGCGGCATCGTGCTCTAAACTACCAAACACGTTATCGCGCAGAATGCGACCACTATCATTGGTTTTTGCATCGCCATCTGCCTGATGATGGCCACGGAAAGTAGAGACTTCAATGGTTTCTTGTCCCCACAGCACATGCACCAAACGAAAGCGCCGGCCGATAATCCGCGAACGGCGAAATACCCGATTGACTTCTTCTGGCGTGGCATTAGTGGCGATATCAAAGTCTTTAGGCTTAACTTTTAACAGTAAATCCCGCACCGCACCGCCCACAATAAACGCTTCAAACCCAGCTTTTTGTAAGCCATCACAAGTTTTTAAGGCGGCCTGACTGATTAAGTCTTTATCAATTTTATGGGTTTTGGCGGTGATTTTTTTAGCCATGCTAACGTCTAAGCTGTCAGCTTGGTTAATCGCTAATACAGCTTTGGTTTTTTTACTAAAAACTTTTTGCAGGAATTTTTTAATCATTTTTTGCTTTAATCATATCGATTATTTCTTAAACGTATTTTGCCAAAGCACGTCAGCCACGCCGGCTTCTTTATTTAATATGCGGCATAGCACAAATAATAAATCCGATAAGCGATTAATATATTGTAGCGAAACCAGCGTTATTTTTTCTTGTGCGTTTAAAGTGTGCATTTGCCGCTCTGCACGTCTACAAACCGTTCTGGCTAAATGGCAATATGCCGCAGCACGGCTTCCACCTGGTAAAATGAACTCTTTTAATGGGTTAAGTGTGTCATTCCATTCATCTAAAATGGTTTCTAAAGCGGTAACGCGCTCTGGTTTGATTAAATCATAACCTGGCATGCAAATTTCGCCGCCCATATCAAATAAATCATGCTGCACGCGGGTTAAACAATCGCTAATTTTGGCAGATACATGTTCGGTTAATAGTAAGCCAATCACCGAATTAAGTTCATCTACATCACCCATTGCTGCAATGCGCAAACTATCTTTTGCTACGCGACTGCCATCGCCTAAGCCAGTGGTACCAGCGTCGCCCGTGCGCGTGTAAATTTTGCTCAATCTATTTGCCATTTAAAATCCTATATAATCCAAGCATTATAAATCATCCAACCCTGTTTCGATGACTTCACTTTCATTGAATAAGCTTTTCAATAGCAGTCAGCAAAACCCAATCGGCGTATTTGATTCTGGAGTGGGCGGCATTAGTGTACTAAAGCATATTCACACTTTGTTGCCGCACGAAAATTTGCTCTATGTGGCCGATAGTAAATACGCACCTTATGGTAGCAAAACACCCGCAGAAATTACCGCCCGTTGCTTTGAAATTGCTGATTTTTTAATCGCTAAAAATGCCAAAGCTTTGGTGGTTGCTTGCAACACCGCTACTGCAGCAGCAATTGACGCTATGCGTGCCAAGTACGATTTGCCAGGCTTTAATTTTCCAATCATCGGCATGGAACCTGCAGTAAAGCCTGCGGCCCAAGCCAGTAAAAATGGCATCATCGGCGTGCTGGCAACTGTAGGAACACTTAAGAGTGCACAATTCGCCGCGTTATTAGAAAATTACGGGCGTAATGTAGAAGTGGTGACGCAAGCTTGTACGGGCTTGGTGGAATGCGTTGAGCGTGGCGAGTTAACCAGTCAAAACACCTTAAAATTGATTGAGCAATATTGCAAACCCTTGTTAGCAGAGGGCGCAGACACCATTGTATTGGGTTGTACACATTATCCATTTTTGCGGCCACTCATTGAGCAAGTGGTGGGTACGGAAATTGCATTGATCGACACAGGCGCTGCGGTGGCAAGTTATGTGCAAAAACGTTTATTTGAGTTAAATCTATTGGCAGACACCAAACTACTTAACCCAGTTTCTGAGGTAACTTTTTGGACAAATAGTAAAGTGAGCAATGCGCAAGCAATTATCAGCAAATTGTGGGGTAAAGATGCACAAGTAAATTGTTTACCATAATGATTTTTATATTAAAAAACGCGCTAAATACGCTTGGTGCGTTATCGTACAGAGTAGTAATTTTTAACAGGTGATAATCACTTTGAAGTTTTGAATAGCGATTCGCTGTTAACTTCTAATTAATTGATTGATTACTATTTTCGGGAGTTTTACTATGATTAAAAAAACATTTACGTCTCTTTTCGCTATCTTGTTTTTGGCTGGCACAATGGCAATGATTTCAGGCTGCAACACTGTGGCAGGCGCTGGTAAAGATATTGAAAGAGGCGGCGAAGCGATTAAAGATACAGCTAACGAAAATAAATAATTTAACGCTTATTTATCTTTAAAATTGTGTGCCTTACATTGTATTAAGCGCAACTTTAAAGCGGACTGGTTGAATGCAGCGTTCAACCAGCCAATACTCTGCAAACTTAGTGCTTATGAACGTGTTCACCTGCTTTAAGTTTGTACTGCGTTCCGCAATATGGGCAAGCCACATGTCCTGTTGCAACAACATCTAAAAATACCCGTGGATGACTTGCCCAAAGCGCCACTTCATTGGTCGGGCAGTGCAAAGGCAAATCTTTTGCACTGACTTCAAGCTCTATTTTATCGGACATTTCAATACTTTCTGGTGATTAAACCAAGGTTAACCAATCTGCATGTTTAGCAGATTTGCCTGCGACCACCTCAAAAAATAATTTCTGCAAGTGCTTAGTCACAGGGCCAGCGGTGCCAGCACCGATATTGCGGCGATCAAGTTCGCGAATAGGCGTCACTTCGGCCGCTGTGCCTGTAAAAAACGCTTCATCTGCAGAATACACTTCATCGCGGGTGATGCGTTTTTCAATCACTTGCAGGCCAATTTCACCCGCAAGCTGCACAATCGTATCGCGGGTAATGCCTTCTAATGCCGATGTTAAATCTGGCGTATACAGTTTGCCATTGCGCACAATGAAAATATTCTCGCCAGAACCTTCAGCCACAAAGCCGTCTACATCCAACAACAACGCTTCATCGTAACCATCTTGCGCCGCTTCTTGGTGCGCTAAAATTGAGTTTATGTAATTGCCGTTAGCTTTGGCCTTACACATGGTGATATTCACGTGGTGACGTGAAAATGAAGACGTTTTCACGCGGATGCCGTTATCCAGCGCTTCTTGCCCCATATATGCGCCCCATTTCCAAGCCGCAACAATCACGTGCGTTGAGAGTGTTTTAGCGGAAATACCCATCGCCTCCGCGCCATAAAACGCCATTGGACGCATATAGGCCGATTCTAAATTATTCTCGCGCACGGCTGCTTTTTGCGCTTCCATCATCTCTTGTTTGCTAAAAGGCATTTTCATTTGCAAAATGTGGGCGCTTCTAAACAAACGGTCTGTATGCTCTTTTAAACGAAAAATAGCCGTACCTTTGTCTGTTTTATATGCGCGCACACCTTCAAACACGCCCATGCCGTAATGCAATGTGTGGGTCAACACGTGCGTAGTCGCATCGCGCCAATTGACCATTTTGCCGTCATACCAAATCACGCCATCGCGGTCTGCCATGCCGCCTGAAGTTGTTGCTGGGTTTGCCATACTTTTCCTAACGCTATCAATTTTGCAAAACCGCTATTGTAAACTAAAAGGGTGAACTACTTGATGCATGTTAAAATCAAAATATTGAATCAAGTCAGCGTTTAATTGGAGTTTTGAGTGATGAAAAAATTATTATTAATGAGCTTAGTTTTATGTTTAAGTGCATGCAAACCAGCCGCACAGTCAGGTGCAGAGAATGACGCTGGCGGCTTTGTAGGAACGGATATTACGGGTGCGGATTTTCCCAAACCTCTGGCATTAACTGACCACAACGGGCAAAAACGCAGCATGAGTGATTTTAAAGGCAAAGTAATAACGCTATTTTTTGGTTATACGCATTGCCCAGATGTGTGCCCAACCACCATGGTTGATTTGAAAAAAACCATGAAACTGCTGGGCGACAAAGCGGATGAGGTGCAGGTGATTTTTGTTACCGTAGACCCGCAACGCGATACGCAAGCAGTGCTAGCGCAATTTGTACCTTCATTTGACCCGCGTTTTATTGGCTTATGGGGCAGCTTGCAAGAAACAGCCGAAACCTTGGGAAACTTTAAAATTTATTATTCAAAAGTACCTACTCAAAAGCAGGGCGATTATACGATTGATCACAGCGCAGGCATGTATGTATTTGATAAAACAGGAAAAATTCGCCTTTACTTAGATTACGGTCAAAAACCAGCTGATATCGCGAGTGACCTTAAAAAATTAATGTAAAAACAGTGTTAACTATTTAAAGCTTTAAATAGTCGATTAAGCATTTAACCTAATTACATGCGGTGTAATTGT
>JBKJRD010000069.1:0-3997 GCA_046594885.1 Methylotenera sp.
ATGCGTAAAAAGCACCACATCCAAATTGGCCATTTGCGCGCCACTTTCACCAAAGCGCAACGCACTACCTCCGCCACTATCAACAAGTACGCGCGCTTTACCGTCTAGCCAAATCAAATAACTGCTAGAGGCGCGCTTGGTCTGCATTTCTGGCCCACCAGAACCAAGCACTTGTAGCGCAAGCCCTTGCCCAGTGCAGCTTTGCGCTAAAACAAAATGGTTTGGATAGATAATCGCGACCGACACTGCAAGCCAGCGGACAAACTTAACCCATTTTTTAGTGCAATTTTTAGACATTTATAGTAGCGCTTTCTAATTTTTGTTGTGCCAACATCGCAGCCCCAATCATCCCTGCTTGGTCACCCATTGTCGAAACTGCAATATTAAGCTGGCCGCGTAAAACGGGAATTAAGTCTTGCGTTAATTGCTGCATAAATGCGGCTTGCATAAACGGCCAAGCCGCGCTCATGCCGCCGCCAATAATGATGTTTTTTACATCGATTATTTTTAAGGTATGCGCCAAAGCTTGCGCCAAAGCTGTGCCTGCCAGCGCATAAGCAGATAAAGCCGCCTGATTGCCAACAGCAGCTTGCGTGGCAATTTCTGCTGCCGTGCATTGCTGAGCGCTTAGCTCATAATAGGTTTTGGCAACGCCGCTTGCTGAGGCATATTGTTCCATGCAGCCGCAATTACCACATCCGCACAATCTGCCATTGGGTTGAACGATGATATGCCCCACTTCCATCGCCACGCCGTGATCGCCCTGAAATGGCTGGCCATTTAAAATTAAACCGCCGCCAACGCCAGTACCCAAGCCAATATAGATTAGATTGGTATTCTGCGCAAATTGTTGGTTAGCATATTCGCCATAAGCGGCGGCAAGCGCGTCATTTTCTACTAACACAGGCAGCTCAATCAAATGGCTTAAATCGGTGCTTAAATCGACATCATTTAAGCCCGGCAAATTGGGTGATTGCGCTATTGTTTGCGTTTGAGGGTTAATAAAGCCAGGAAAACCAATACCCACAGCGCTGATATCGGGATATTTTTGCCGCACACTTTGAATTGCCTGTGCGGTGGTATTTAAAATGTGTTGCCAAGCTTGTTGTGGGGAATGTGTATTGCACAACTGAGAAAAATCTGCCTGAAAACGTATTTCATCTAGTAAGTGTAATACGCCATCTGTGTTTTGTACCACGCCTAAGCGTAAATTTGTGCCGCCAACATCAATGCCGATTAGCAGGCTCATTGCTAATGCGTAACATGCCTGTCTGAACGCTGTATCGCATCGGCAAAATATTGCTGTTTTTCAGGTGTTAAGTCTGCCCAATCAAAGCGCCAAACCCAGTTGCCACCTAAAGTGCCTGGCGTATTCATACGATGATTGCTGTCAAGCGCTAAAATGTCTTGCATAGGAATGACAGCCAAATCTGCTTGTGTTGCCAATGCTATATCAATCAAGGCATTAGGCATGTCAGGTTGTGCATTGTTGATTAATGCGTGCAAATGGTTTTTTGCATTTTCTTCCAGTTGCTCGTACCAGCCCAGCGTGGTGTCATTGTCGTGGGTGCCAGTGTAAACCACGCTGTTGGGCTCAATATGATATGGCAAATACAAATTGTCGTCGCCACCACCAAAGGCAAATTGTAATATTTTCATGCCAGGCATTTCAAACTGATGTCTTAAAGCGTTGACTTCGTCGGTAATAATGCCCAAATCTTCAGCGACTAAACACATTTTTTTAAAGTGCTTTTTAATCACATTCAGTAGCGCATCCCCTGGCGCAGTTTGCCACTTGCCATTAATCGCAGTATCTTCGGCTGCATCGATTTCCCAAGCCGCTTGTAAACCTCTAAAATGGTCTATACGCACCATATCAAACAAACTATTCTGTGTGCGCATCCGCGCTAGCCACCATTTAAAGTCTTGTTTTATCATGGCTTGCCAGTTGTAGTGTGGGTTGCCCCAACGCTGACCTGTACTAGAAAAGTAATCAGGCGGAACGCCCGCCACAACGGTCATATTGCAACGCTTGTCTAATTTAAACAAACCTGGGTTCGCCCATACATCCGCACTGTCAAATGCCACAAATATCGGAATGTCGCCAAAAATGGCGATATGGTGGTTATTGGCGTAGGCTTTTAATTCGGCCCATTGTTTAAAGAAAAGAAATTGCGTGAATTTGATCACATTAATTGCTTCTGCATGCTGCTTTCGAGCTAGGTTAAGCGTTTTCAAATCCCGCTTCTTATACTTTAATGGCCAAGTGTTCCAACTGGCTTGGTTAAACTCTTGGCGCAACATTAAAAATAAGGCAAACTCTTTGAGCCAATGATGATGTTTTCTACAAAATCTTTGATATGCGGCTTGTTGTGGCGCATCCGCTTGTTGTGAAAACTTGGCAAAGGCTTTTTCAAATAGTTTTTGGTGAAATGTTAAATTGGGATTCGCGACGTAACTTTGTAAATCTGTTGCCGTGATTAATGCATCGTCAACCAGTTGCTGTAAATCAATAAATGCAGAGTTTCCCGCATGCGCACTTAAGCACTGATAAGGCGAGCCATCATTGTGCGGCATATTAAGTGGTAACGTTTGCCAAACACTCACACCTGTTTGCTGTAAAAAATCCACAAAACGCTTCGCCTGCAAACCAAATGTACCCTCTGGCAAGGAACTGATATGGAGTAAAACACCTGCTTTGCGTTGTTGTGATTTTTTCATCTTATTTCTTGATTATTGAGCCTTGCTAATCAAAGTTCCAGTGCTTTCATTCATCATTGAATTTGAGTGTTTATGACTTGTAACAAATACGATGATCTGCAAATTATTCTTGCCCTCTGCGCATGGTTCCGCTGTTAGCATCATTAGCCGCTTGGCTGTCTCCCAAACTGATGGATGCATTTAAATGTTCAGGAATGGGTAATTTTAACAATCGATACAAGTTCATTAAATTGCGACGAAACAATTGATCAAAGCTGCTTACGCTCATGGCTGCGTTGTAGTCGCCTAGCCACCAAAACCAATCAGAGCCTTCACAAACAGAAAGTTGATCTTCTGCGCGGTGCTTTTCTTCGGCATTTAGTTTGGCTGATTTCAATACTTTGTCATAGGCTTTTTTGGCTTCACACAGTAAATCCCAGCCATAATTTTTGTCTACGCTGCCAATCCAAGTACTAAAGCTGCCATAAACCCAGCTACCTGCCGCAATCTCTGACAAACTGCCACAATGAATTTTGTAAGGCGTTTTATTGGGCGCTTTGATCATTTGCAGCACTTCAGATTGCGTCACCATCTCAATATTAGGATGATTGGCTAATGCCGCGTATAACTCAGTTAAAAAATAGTGGCCGTTGTAAGGGTAATACTCCCATGCATTTTCACCATCTAAAATCACGCTCACAACAGGATTTTCTGGGCGTTGATAGGTGTTGTATATATGCTCTAAAGTCTGAATAAAATCGTTTACCGCCTCGCTACTGTGTAGCTTAGAATATTCAAAGCCAATTTTGTCAGACAATCTATCATCACGAAAAAAGCAGGTGATTTCGTCACCACCCTTACTCACTTTATAGGGCTTATATAAATAATCGTGGCGTGATACCAACGCTTTTTTAGGGTTAGATTTACGCAGACTGTTTGCCAATACCCCCTCACCCGATGCAGCCCATTGCACGCCTTGGCTTGCCATTAACAATAAACTCTCTTTAGAAACCGCGCCCTCAGATGGCCACATGCCATTGGGCTCCATGCCGAAACGGCGCTTGTGCGAAGCTGTCGCATCCTTTAAGTGGTCAATTGCGCGTATAACGCCACCCGGGTAGTTGGCTGTTTTTGGCAAAATCGCATTGCTCATGGCATCATGCGTGGTTTTAAAATCCAACAGCAATGGCAATATGGGATGGTAATGCGGCGTGCTAGAAATTTCAATTTGCCCAGTTTCTGCCAGCTTTTTATAACGTGGAATTAAATTGCCAATTAGTTCTCCAATCAAATCATA
>JBKJRD010000017.1:0-10855 GCA_046594885.1 Methylotenera sp.
TTTGATGATGTCGGGCTTCGTCCCAGGCGTCACCAAAGCTAGCTGGTAACGGAGGAATAAATTATGAGTATGAGTGATCCGATTGCCGATATGCTAACGCGTATTCGTAACGCACAAAGTGTTAACAAGTTATCAGTTGCTATGCCTGCTTCTAAAGTTAAAGCTGCAATTGCTGCGGTTTTAAAAGATGAAGGTTATATTGATGATTTCGCAGTGGCTGCTAATGATGGCAAGCCGTTATTAAATATCAGTTTGAAATATTATGCTGGCCGCCCAGTCATTGAGAAAATCGACCGCGTAAGTAAGCCTGGTCTTCGCATTTACAAAGGTTCAGATAATATTCCTAAGGTAATGAATGGTCTTGGTGTGACGATAATGTCTACATCCAAGGGAGTAATGACAGATCGTAAAGCACAAGCAGCCGGCATCGGTGGCGAAGTATTGTGCGTAGTGGCTTAAGGAGATAGTTAATGTCACGTGTTGCTAAAAATCCAGTCGCTATTCCAGAAAAAGTTGAAGTGGTATTAAGTGCAAGTAGTGTTGCTGTAAGTGGTCCTTTAGGTAAGCTGTCTCATCCGCTAACGAGTGCAGTTGCGCTTAAGCGTGAGGGTGAAACAATTACTTTCACGGCGACAAGCGATACAAAGCACTCAAGTGCAATGTCAGGTACGTTGCGCGCATTAGTTGCTAATATGGTGCAGGGCGTTTCGGTTGGTTTTACTCGCAAACTTACATTAGTAGGTGTGGGTTATAAAGCCAATGCGCAGGGTGCAATGTTGAATTTAGAGCTTGGTTATTCACATCCTATTAATCACAAAATGCCTGTTGGGGTAACGGTCACAACGCCGACACCAACAGAGGTGATTTTAACTGGTTACGACAAGCAAGTGGTTGGTCAAGTTGCTGCGCAAATTCGGTCTTATCGTGCGCCAGAGCCTTATAAAGGTAAGGGTGTTCGTTATGCAGATGAAGTGGTTGCAATTAAAGAAACCAAAAAGAAATAAGTAGATAAGGTCAAACTATGAACACTGTAGATAATCGCTTACGCCGTGCACGTAAAACCCGTGCCAAAATTGCTGAGCTAAAAGTGACACGTTTAAGCGTGCATCGTACAAACACACATATTTATGCACAGATTATTGCTGAAACTGGCGATAAAGTATTGGCAAGTGCTTCAACTGTTGAAGCTGGTGTACGTAAAAAAGTTAAGAATGGCGGCAATGTAGAAGCGGCTGCCGCTATTGGTAAATTAATTGCTGAAAAGGCGAAAAAAGCTGGTATTACTACTGTGGCTTTTGATCGTTCAGGTTACAAATACCATGGTCGTATCAAGGCGTTAGCAGATGCTGCGCGCGAAAACGGCCTGTCATTCTAAGAAGCGAGACAGATAATGGCTAGAGAAATCGAACAACAACAGCAAACTGATGGTTTGCGTGAAAAAATGATTACTGTAAACCGCGTCAGTAAAACGGTTAAGGGTGGTCGTATTATGAGTTTCGCTGCATTGACTGTTGTCGGTGATGGTGATGGTGCGGTTGGCATGGGTAAAGGCAAAGCACGTGAAGTGCCGGTAGCTGTACAAAAAGCTATGGATGAAGCACGCCGCGGTATGTTGAAAGTGAATTTAAATAACGGCACTTTGCATCACGCAGTCACTGGTGTACATGGTGCAGCTAAAGTGTTTATTCAACCCGCTTCAGAAGGTACTGGCATTATTGCTGGTGGCGCAATGCGCGCAATCTTCGAAGTAATGGGCATTACAAACGTGGTTGCTAAATGTATCGGTTCTACGAATCCTTATAATTTGGTACGTGCCACATTGAATGGTCTTGAATCCATGAATACACCATCTGAAATTGCTGCTAAACGCGGTAAATCAGTAGAAGAAATTAGAGGCTAATAATGGCTAAAGTCAAAGCAATTGCAACACCAATTAAAGTAACGCTGGTAAAAAGCGTCATCGGTCGTATTGAATCACATAAAGCGACTGTTAAAGGCTTAGGCTTACGTCGCATGCACCACACGGTTGATTTGCAAGACACACCAGCAATTCGTGGCATGATCAATACAGTTGGTTATCTATTAAAGGTAGAAGGATAATGCAATTAAATACAATTAAGCCTGCAGAAGGCGCTAAGAAAAATGCTCGCCGTGTTGGTCGTGGTATTGGTTCTGGTTTTGGTAAGACAGCTGGTCGTGGCCACAAAGGCCAAAAATCACGCACTGGTGGTTTTCATAAAGTGGGTTTTGAAGGCGGTCAAATGCCTTTGCAACGTCGCTTGCCAAAACGTGGCTTTAAATCAATGACTAAAGCGGATACTGCGCATGTACGTACATCAGAATTAAATAATCTACCAGTAGAAGTAATTGATTTGTTGGTTTTAAAGCAGGCCAATGTCGTATCAGGTAATGTATTAGCCGCTAAAGTATTTTTATCTGGCGAGATTACTAAAAAACTTAACTTAACTGGTTTGTTACTGACTAAAGGCGCACGCGCCGCAGTTGAAGCAGCAGGCGGCAAAGTTAGTGATGCTGAATAACTGATTAGATTAGAGAATAGTATTGGCTCAAGATAGTCTTTTAAGTGCGGTAGGTAAAATGAGCGAGCTGAAAAGCCGCTTATGGTTTGTGTTGGGTGCTTTGGTTGTGTATCGCCTTGGCGCACACATTCCTGTTCCTGGTATTGACCCTACTGTGTTAAAGCAATTATTTGACTCTCAAAGCGGTGGCATCTTGGGCATGTTTAACATGTTTTCAGGTGGCGCACTGTCTCGCTTTACGGTGTTTGCTTTAGGCATTATGCCCTACATCTCTGCTTCTATTATTATGCAGTTAATGTCTGTGGTTTCGCCAAAAATGGAACAACTAAAAAAAGAAGGCGAAGCTGGCAGACGCACCATCACCAAATATACACGCTACGGAACAGTAGTTTTAGCAACTTTTCAAGCGTTAGGTATTGCAATCGCTTTGGAAGGCCAAGCGGGATTAGTGCTTGATCCTGGCATGGCATTTAGATTAATAGCAGTTGTGACTTTGGTCAGCGGAACAATGTTCTTAATGTGGTTAGGTGAACAAATCACTGAGCGCGGAATTGGCAATGGAATTTCTATCATCATTTTTGCTGGTATTGTTGCTGGCTTACCAAGTGCTGTTGGTGGAACCCTAGAATTGGCTCGAACAGGTGCATTTTCAATCCCGTTGGTGATGTTCTTATTTGTTGCAATATTGTTAGTCACTGCATTGGTTGTTTTTGTTGAGCGTGGACAGCGCAAAATTACAGTGAATTATGCCAAACGCCAAGTGGGCAATAAAGTATATGGCGGACAGACAACGCATTTGCCGTTAAAGCTGAATATGGCTGGTGTGATTCCACCAATTTTTGCCTCCAGCATTATTTTGTTTCCAGCAACCTTAGCTGGCTGGTTTGGCAGTAGTGAAAGTTTGTATTGGTTAAAAGATATTAGTAATGTGTTGTCGCCAGGACAGCCAATTTATATATTGTTCTTTGCAGCAGCGATTATGTTCTTCTGTTTCTTCTATACGGCCTTGGTATTTAATCCAAAGGAAACGGCAGATAATTTAAAGAAAAGTGGTGCATTTGTACCAGGTATTCGTCCCGGTGATCAAACGGCGAAATACATTGATAAAATTATGGGTCGACTGACGTTAATTGGTGCTTTTTATATTACCTTGGTTTGTTTGTTGCCAGAGTTTTTAATATTGAAATTTAATACGCCGTTTTATTTTGGTGGTACGTCGTTGTTAATTATCGTTGTAGTCACCATGGATTTTATGACGCAAGTGCAATCACATTTAATGTCGCATCAATATGAAGGCTTACTTAAAAAAGCAAATTTTAAAGGTAATGCTGGAACGCGATGATTGAGTAAAATTGTTAAAAAACAGATACGATAAAAGTATTGACTACATCCAAAGTTAAGTAGATTTAAAAGTAAGATATTTGAAAATTAAGTAGTGTAGAGGTTAATTATGAGAGTTCGTGCATCAGTAAAAGCATTGTGCCGCAATTGTAAGGTTGTTCGTCGTCGTGGCGTGGTACGTATTATTTGTACGGACCCACGTCATAAACAACGTCAAGGTTAAATTGTTAAAGGTGGTTTGTGTTTATTTTTAAGATTGAATAAATAAGTACAAGCTGTTAAAATTTAAGGCTTTTTTATTTTGGTCGCTACAAGTTGCGATTTGTTTTGGAGTTAAAGTATGGCTCGTATTGCTGGGGTTAATATCCCGAATAACAAACACGCAGAAATCGCGCTAACAGCGATTTTTGGTATTGGTAGAAATACAGCGCAAAAAATCTGTGCCGCTGCTGGCGTTTTAGTTAGCACTAAAATCAAAGATCTCAATGATGCTGACGTAGAAAAGTTGCGTGATGAGGTTGCTAAAGTAAAAGTAGAAGGCGATTTGCGTCGTGAAGTATCGATGAATATTAAGCGCTTGATGGATTTAAGTTGCTATCGTGGAGTGCGCCATCGTCGTGGCTTACCAGTTCGTGGGCAACGCACCAAAACCAATGCGCGTACGCGTAAAGGCCCAGTTAAAGCCATTAAACAAGCTAAATAATTAGCTATTTAATTTTAGATTCGATTTAAGTAAGACTTATAGGTAAGGACTGTACAACATGGCAAAAGCTAATGTACGCGTAAGAAAAAAAGTTAAAAAGAATATTGCCGAGGGTATTGCTCACGTGCACGCATCATTTAACAACACCATTATTACCATTACCGATCGTCAAGGTAATGCGCTTTCATGGGCAACCTCAGGCGGCCAGGGTTTCAAAGGCTCACGTAAAAGCACGCCATTTGCTGCACAAGTTGCGGCAGAAGTAGCTGGTAAAAATGCGCAAGAGTCTGGTGTTAAAAATTTAGAAGTGCGCATTAAAGGTCCAGGCCCAGGCCGTGAATCTGCAGTACGCGCACTGAATGCTGCTGGTTTTAAAATTACCAGCATTACCGATGTGACGCCAGTGCCACACAATGGCTGCCGTCCACCCAAAAAACGCAGAATTTAGTCGCGTCGCGTTTAAGCAAATAAAGATTACTGGAGAATTACTTTGGCTAGAAACTTAGATCCTAAATGCCGTCAGTGCCGCCGTGAAGGTGAAAAATTATTCTTAAAAGCTGAAAAATGCTTTACGGATAAATGCGCAATTGAAAAACGCAATTTCCCACCAGGACAACATGGACAACGTCGTAACTCACGTTTATCTGACTATGGTGTGCAGTTACGTGAAAAACAAAAAGTACGGCGTATCTATGGCGTGCTAGAAGGACAATTCCGTAAATATTATGCAGAAGCTGATCGCCAAAAAGGCATTACTGGTGAAAACTTATTGCAATTATTGGAATGCCGTTTAGATAACGTTGCTTTCCGTATGGGCTTAGGTGGTTCACGTACTGAGTCACGTCAAATTGTGCGTCACAACAGCATTTTAGTGAATGGTAAACGTGTCAATATTCCTTCATATCAAGTGAAGTCTGGTGATGTGGTTTCTGTGGTTGAAGCTTCAAAAGCACAATTACGTATTAAAGGCGCGTTAGAAGCGGCAGAACAACGCGGCTTCCCAGCATGGTTAGAAGTGGATGTTAAAGCTTTTACAGGCACATTTAAATCTAAACCGCAACGTGATGATTTGCCTTCAACCATTAACGAATCATTGGTTGTTGAGTTGTATTCTAAGTAAATAGTTAACACTTAAAACTTAGTCAAAAACTCACCCAATAACGTCAAGGAATTTTATGCAAAACAATCCAACTGAATATTTGAAGCCGCGTGTTGTTGATGTCGAAGTCATCACGCCATTACGCGCACGCGTGACGCTTGAGCCGATGGAGCGTGGATTTGGTTATACACTAGGTAACGCACTACGTCGTGTTTTATTGTCATCTATACCAGGCTTTGCCATTACTGAAGTCAAAATTGATGGCGTGGTACATGAGTACTCAACCATTGATGGCGTACAAGAAGATGTGGTCGACATCTTGCTAAACCTCAAAGGCGTCGCTTTAAAACTGAATAATAAATCTGAAACCATTTTAACCTTAAGTAAAT
Organism: Methylotenera sp.; assembly: GCA_046594885.1. Classification (GTDB taxonomy): domain Bacteria; phylum Pseudomonadota; class Gammaproteobacteria; order Burkholderiales; family Methylophilaceae; genus Methylotenera_A. The sequence continues at coordinate 6,073 of JBKJRD010000017.1, forward strand.
CAACAGAAGGCGTTGTAACCGCTGGTGATTTTGATACTGGCCACGATGCTGAAATTGTGAATCCAAACCATGTGATTGCGCACTTAACAAAAGGTGGTAAGCTGAATTTGGAAGTGAAAGTTGCAATGGGCCGTGGTTATCAACCAGTGCCTGCGCGCCAAAAGAATGATGAAGAAGACCGCGTACTTGGTTTCATCATGGTTGATGCGTCTTTTAGCCCAATCAACAAAGTCAGCTATCAAGTGGAAAGTGCCCGTGTTGAACAACGTACCGATTTAGATAAATTGGTCATGGATGTTGAAACAAACGGCGTGATTGAGCCAGAACAAGCGATTCGCGATGCGGCCCGCATTTTAATTGGCCAATTATCTGTATTTGCTAACTTAGAAGGTTCACCTAACGAAGTGGAAGTAAAATCTGCGCCACAAGTAGACCCCATTTTATTGCGTCCAGTGGATGATTTGGAATTGACCGTGCGTTCAGCCAACTGCTTGAAAGCGGAAAATATTTTTTACATTGGTGATTTGATTCAACGTAGCGAAAATGAATTATTAAAAGCCCCTAATTTAGGCCGTAAATCGCTTAATGAAATTAAAGATGTATTGGCAACCAAAGGCTTAACATTGGGTATGAAGTTAGAAAACTGGCCACCAGTTGGCTTAGAAAAAGCCTAATTAAAGCGCAGTCAAGCACACGCTTAACATTACGCTTAACATTAAAAGAAACTTAAGGAATTACTATGCGTCACGGTAATAGCAATCGTAAATTAAATCGTACCAGCAGCCATCGCGCCGCTATGTTTCGCAATATGTCAGTATCTTTATTGCGTCATGAAATTATCAGAACGACTTTGCCAAAAGCAAAAGAGTTGCGTAAATATGCAGAGCCATTGATTACATTGGGCAAAGACGCCACTTTAGCAAACCGTCGTTTGGCTTTTAGTCGCTTACGTGACCGCGATATCGTCGGTAAATTGTTCGGCGAATTAGGTCCACGTTACAATGCACGCAAAGGTGGTTATTTACGTATTCTGAAATGCGGTTTCCGTAATGGCGACAATGCACCGATGGCTTTAGTGGAATTAGTTGATCGTCCAGATACAACAACTGAAGCAGTTTCTGCAGAATAAAATACGTTAAGTTAACACTAAAAAAGCCAGCATTTTTGCTGGCTTTTTTATTAGCTATTACGCTAAAAAAATGGCGACGTCATCGGCATTAAATGGCCAACTTAACTCAACATTTGTATCTAATCGATGTAAAACAGGAATGCGTGTGCCATAAGTGAATAATAGTTGTTCGTCATAAGCGATTTCGACCATGTTGACACCTTGCACAGACAGCTTATTTAAAGTATGCATCGCAGCATCACATAAATGACAATGCGTAGTGGTGTAAAAGTTGAGCTTTTTATGCAAAATTTTGAATGGGTTGATTGTTACTTAACACTATTTTTAGGGCTAATTTTGCCGCAATGACAGCATTAAAACAGTATATCAAGATAAAATAAACCATAATACGCATTAACGCACTAAACAGCTTCAAGGCCGTATATGACAAATAAACAAGAATTAAAGCAAAGCCAAAAAGAAAGCTTAAGCGAAAGCTTGCAGCAAGTGATTGCTCTGCTCGAAAAACACCGCTTGGTTGAAAGCCTGGTGCACAAACAAGATATGCCAAAGCACGATCTGGTCGAATTATTGGTGCATAAGCAAAACTTAACCGAGCTGCAAAAAAAATTAGATATTTTGCATTCAGCAGACGTTGCTTATATTTTAGAAGCGCTACCTTTAGAAGCGCGACTAAAAGTGTGGGAGATGGTAAAAGCCGAGCGCGATGGCGATATTTTATTAGAGGTATCTGACTCGGTTAGACAAACACTGATTGCAGATATGGACTCGGACGAGTTACTGGCTGCGGCTGAGCAATTAGATACGGATGAGTTGGCAGATTTGGCGCCTGACCTGCCAAAAGACGTGTTGCAGGATTTGATGGACAGCCTGGACTCGCAGAATCGTGAACGCTTGCAATCTGCGCTTTCGTATCCTGATGCTGCAGTTGGTGCATTGATGGATTTTGATATTGTGACGATTCGAGAAGATATTACGCTCGAAGTGGCGCTGCGTTATTTAAGACGTTTAGGCAATCTGCCCGACCACACGGATAAATTATTTGTAGTGGACAGACATGACACCTTGTTGGGCGTATTGCCGCTAAAGCGCATGGTTGTTAACGATTTGGATGTAAATGTTGCTGATGTAATGGCAGAAGATGCGGTCGTGTTTCATCCTGAAGATATCGCTGACGATGCCGCAAAAGCTTTTGAGCGCTACGATTTGGTCACAGCGCCAGTGGTCGACGTGAATCGAAAATTAATCGGGCGTATTACCGTGGATGCGGTGATGGATTACATCCGCGAAGAGGCGGAAAGTGACATGTTATCGATGGCAGGCCTGCGCGAAGAGGAGGATTTTTTTGCATCTGTTTGGAAGTCTGTTCAAAACCGCTGGGCTTGGCTGGCCATTAACTTGGTCACTGCCATTATCGCCTCGCGCGTGATTGGTTTATTTGAAGGCTCTATAGAAAAAATTGTAGCCTTAGCCGCGTTAATGCCGATTGTGGCTGGCATTGGCGGCAATTCTGGCAACCAAACCACCACCATGATTGTGCGCGGTTTGGCGCTTGGTCAAGTTTCTGCACATAATATGAAATCGCTCATTACGAAAGAATTGGGCGTAGCACTTTTAAACGGTTTGATTTGGGGTGGTGTTTTAGCTTTAATTGCCTACGCGCTTTACAATAATTATCAGCTGGGCTTAGTGATGATGGCGGCAATGACCTTGAACCTGTTGCTCGCTGCGATTATGGGGGTGATGATTCCATTGGTCATGAATAAGTTTGGACGCGACCCAGCTGTAGGTTCAAGTGTACTCATTACCGCAGTGACCGATAGTGGCGGCTTTTTTATTTTCCTAGGCATTGCAACGCTATTTTTAATCTAAACAATGCAACTTACCGCGCTACTTAACCCTTTATTTAAGCTAAAAAATATTCAAGTATGAATCAAGAAATACAACTCATTTGGCAAGAAGTCATCCAAGACATTTCAACGCCTGCCGCCTTATGGCAGCTCAGCATCATTTTGTTTGCGCTGGGCGTTGCCGGTTTAATTAATGGGGCTTCACGCCGTTATGTGATGCAGCATGCGCCCGAAAATTGGCGACTAGGTATTGGCGGCATCAATCGTGTGCTATTTCCGCTGTCCACGCTGGCGATTGTGTTAATAGGCAAGGCCATACTTGGGCACTGGCAGCACACCAGCCTATTACATCTGGCAATCACATTATTGGTGGCTATGGCGGTGATACGGCTGCTTGTTTATGCAGTGCGCTACATTATTTCACCTGGTGGTCTGCTTAAAACCTTGGAGAACTCACTATCCGCGTTTATATGGATAATACTGGCGCTACATTTAAGCGGACTATTACCAGAAATTGTAGAAATTCTGCAAGATATAGAATTTAATATCGGCAAAACATCTGTTAATTTGCTGGTTGTATTACAAGCAATATTGACTATTTTTACCACGCTATTTGTTGCGATGTGGATTAGCCGAGTGCTTGAAAATAAGTTGATGAACGCAGGCCACGTCAATATGAATATGCGTGTTGTCATGAGCAAGATTCTTAGAATCGCACTGCTATTTATCGCCATCATGATTGGTTTATCATCGGTTGGGCTTGATTTAACGCTACTTTCAGTGTTTGGTGGAGCGCTAGGCGTTGGGCTAGGGTTTGGTTTGCAGCGTATTGCCAGCAATTACGTCAGTGGCTTTATTTTACTATTAGATAAATCCATGCAAATTGGCGATATTGTCACAGTTGAAGATAAGCATTACGGCGTAATTACCGATCTGCGCACACGCTATTTGGTGTTAAAAAAACTCGATGGCACGCAAGTGATTGTGCCAAACGAATCATTGATTATTAATGCGGTGATTAATCATTCATACACCGATCGCAACAGCAGAGTGCTTTTGGATGTGCAAGTGGCCTACGAAAGTGATTTGGAATTAGTACTAAATTTAATGACTAAGGCAGCGCAAGACAATGTCCGCGTTTTAGTCACGCCAGAGCCCGTTGCGACGATTAAGGCCTTTGCAGATAGTGGCGTCGATATGACATTATCGATTTGGATTTCAGATCCAGAAAATGGCCAATTAGCATTAAAATCAGATATTTATTTGGCATTATGGAAATTGTTTAAGCAAAATGGTATTTCCATTCCGTTTCCACAACGTGAGTTACGCATACTTAACCCACCAAATCCTGCAAATACTGAAGATAAAAATGCGTAAAAAAAAGCGTTAAGTAAAAAACAAAAAAGCCCACATTTGTGGGCTTTTTGCTAAATAAAACATGACTTAACCAGTAAAATTACTTCAATTTAGTTTCTTTGTAAATCACATGTTTACGTACCACTGGATCAAATTTTTTGATTTCCATTTTTTCTGGCATGGTACGTTTATTTTTAGTGGTGGTGTAAAAATGACCTGTACCAGCACTGGACTCTAATTTGATTTTTTCGCGCATTTTATATTTTCCTTAATTGGCTAATGACAATTAGCGTTTAGATTTTCTGACCAGCGGCACGCATGCCAGCCAGCACAGAATCAATACCGTTTTTGTCGATTGTGCGTAAGGCTGCATTGGTAATACGCATGCTCACCCAGCGATTTTCTGATTCAACCCAAAATTTACGATTTTGTAAATTCGGCAAAAAAC
>JBKJRD010000044.1:0-3150 GCA_046594885.1 Methylotenera sp.
AGCGAAAGTAGTTGCAGGCATGGCAGTTGATGAAATGGAGCTATTACCCAAACGTCAATTTATTAAACGTGGCATTACGGGGTCTCACCCATCGCCTTTTTATTTTGTTTTGGGTGCAGTTGCGAGTTTGTTTGAAAAAAGCAACGCAGTAACAGCGAATTCTTCAAACAATAAAACTCGTGAAAAAGCAGCCCTTGCTGAACTAAAGCACGTATTACATGAATCAGATTTAGATGAGTTGATGAGTGTTTTTGAATCATTAAGCAGCTAATAACGGAGAGCGGTGATGGTAATGCCAGTAGGTGATACAAAGGTAGTTTGTTTAGACTGTGGTTGGCATAAAGTCATACATCAGCCCAGTGATGTGGTTATTTTTCCTAGCAAATGTCCTAAATGCCATCATTCCAAGCTAAGCCATGAGATACTGCAAAAAAAGCATTTAGGTCTAAGAAAGTTGTTTAAGCTTTTTTGGCCTTAATAGAAACACGGCAGACGATTTTAGAAGATACACAAGCAAACTTAAAAATGACAATGAATCGAGATGAGAAGTACCGTATATCTTTATCGGTATAAGCCTCATGCACATTAAAAATTGCAACTTAAAGGTTAACTATTTTCTGAGTTGAGAAAGTAGTTTAGCTATTTTAACGGTTTTGATTTTAATTGTTTGTTGGATTTGCCTTGACTCTATAAAGCAGAGTCATAGTGAGTAGTGTATTGGTGAGTTATTTAAACGATGAGAGAGCTAACATGATGGAAAATGCTAAACATAAACTGGACTCTGAATTTGAAAAGCTGAAGGACACGATCCAAAAGCCCAATGTATTGTTGATTGGTGGTACGGGTGTGGGGAAAAGTTCATTATTGAATTATTGTTTTGGAGAGTCACTGGCAGAGACGGGAGTGGGAAAGCCCGTTACTCAGCACATTAAAAAGTTTAGTCGGCCTAATGTTCCTGTGACAATTTATGATACCAAAGGTTATGAAATTGGCTCACAACAAGAAAAAGACTTTATGGAAGATGTGGTTAAATACTGCACAGAGTCGTTAGTTGCTGATGTAGAGCAGCGCATTCATTTAGTATGGTATTGCATATCGGCTGTAGGCGCACGCATTACAGGTTTTGATGTTGACACCATACGACAAATTCAAAAAGCACGTATTCCACTTGCTATATTACTTACAAAAGCCGATTTAATTAGCGATGAAGATGCACAGGCTTTTCGTCAGGTTATTACTAGTGAGCTTCCTAATGTGCCTATTTTTGAGACTTCGACAAGTCCTAAACTTGATGGACTTGAGCTTGAAAAATTAATCATGTGGAGTATTGAAAGCTTACCTGAAGCATTACAGACTGGTTTTATTGCAGCACAACGGCTAAGTGTTGAAGCAAAACGCCAGCAAGCTAAAAAAGTAATTATGCAACATGCAGCAGGCGCGGCTGCCGTAGGCTTCTCGCCTATTCCGTTTTCAGATGCACCGCTATTACTTGCTAATCAATATGCCTTAGCCGCGCGTATTATGTATATTTATAGTTTGGCGGGCTTAGACAGCCAGTTTAGCATGGCTATTAAAGCGATGATGACCACCGTATTGCCGATGGTTGGTCGATATACAGCAACACAGTTGTTAAAGTTTATCCCAGTTATTGGTACGGCTGTCTCTGGCATGATTAACGCAGGTGTAGCCTCAGCATTGACCTATGCTTTTGGTCATGCTATTTCCGAAACTTGTGCAAAATTATCCGAAATCATGCTGGAGCAAGGATTAGATGAAGTGAATGATTTTATAAAGAATATTGATTCATTCTTTATTCGGATTTTTACTGACAGTTTCAAAAATGGAGTTAAATGATGAATAGCACGACATATAACATTGCGGTTATTGGCCAAACGCATAACACAACATATAACATTGCTGTTATTGGCCAAACGGGTGTCGGGAAAAGTAGCTTAATTAATTACTTGTTTAGTGATGCAGGGCTTAAACCTGCAAAAACAGGCACTGGTCGTCCTGTTACAGAAAATGGTTTTCATCATTACGCTCATCACATTAAAGATATGCCTGTAATGATTTATGACTCATGGGGTTTGGAAGTTGGAAAAGAGGCTCAATGGCAAAATGAGCTGACAGCCGAGCTTAAAAAGCGTGGGGTCGATCAATCAGCAACGGAGTGGTTTCACTCTGTTCTTTACTGCATTGGTGCATCTGGCTCGCGCATACAAGATGCTGATGTCAAGATTATTAAACAATTAATTGATGCCAAGTATAAAGTTAGTATTATTCTCACTAAGGCCGATACGATTAGTGAGGATGATGAGCAAGAGCTAAAGAAAGCCACACGTCAGATGCTAGGTGATATTCCTATTATTGCGGTTTGTAGTGAAGGTAAAAAAACCCGTGGAGGTGAAACTCAGCCCTTTGGTAAAGTTGAGGTAGAAGAACAAACTATTTTGGATTTGGTAGATTCGTTGGTACAACGTATTCCAGCACATTGCGAAAGTTTGATGAAAAAAGAATTAAGCAACTGGCGTAGCGAAATGATTCGCATGATTAATAATAATGTAGGGGTAATGGGGCTTAATAGTAGAGACGTACAAAATAGCCTTTCCTCAGAATCAAACAGTCTCATGATTCGTATTTCTAATAAGGGATTCGAAGCACGAGAGGAGTCACTAAAACACTATAGGTTTATTGCTCAACATCTAAGTAAAGAGTTACAGCTTTCTTCTGACTCAAAGAAGAGAGGGTCTTCTATTGATTATGTTCCTGATTCAGAGTTCGGCTGGTCAGATATTGCTTTAGCACCATTGATTATTGTTGCAGCCCCTTTTGCGCTTATATATATGGCCTTTAAAGGTAAAGATGATGCGATTGGCGAGCTAAATACGAAGCTTAATACATTTGTAAAACAAATCGAACATGAGATTGAAAAGAAAACCATAGACATGACGGGGTCATTTGATGCCATTCGTCAAAAAATAAAAGAAGACTTTACGTCAAAAGTCTGATGTTGAAAATACATGGCTTAAACCATCCCCTTACCCACAAGTTAAAAACCTGTTATATTACAGTTATTTGCAAAGGATTACTATGAATTGGGCGACGCTAGAACTGGGGGTATCGGTTTAGGTGACAAGAGAGTAAACG
>JBKJRD010000056.1:0-17956 GCA_046594885.1 Methylotenera sp.
CACATCGTTAAAACCAAAATCGCCATAGGCTTTGTAAAGCATTTTGATAAAATCGGCGACTTCTGTTTCGACTTGCTCTTCTGTACAGAAAATATGCGCATCATCTTGCGTAAAACCGCGCACACGCATCAAACCATGCAAGGCGCCAGAAGGTTCATTGCGATGACAGGAGCCGAACTCGGCCAAGCGCAGAGGCAAATCACGATAGCTGTGCAAAGTACTGTTGTAAATTTGCACATGACCTGGACAATTCATCGGTTTTACAGCGTAATCACGATTTTCAGATTTAGTCGTAAACATATTATCGCGATAGTTTTGCCAATGACCCGATTTCTCCCACAAGGTTTTATCCATGATGGTTGGTGTACGCACTTCTTGATAGTTGTAATCTCTGAACATCTGGCGCATATATTGCTCAACTTCTTGCCAGATACTCCAACCGCGCGGATGCCAGAACACCATGCCAGGCGCGTCATCTTGCATATGAAAGTAATCTAGCTGCTTGCCTAATTTGCGATGATCGCGTTTTTCAGCTTCTTCTAACTGAAACAAATAGGCGTCCAGCTCTTCTTTATTGCGCCAAGCGGTGCCATAAACACGCTGCAGCATCTCATTGTTGCTGTCACCACGCCAATATGCGCCGGCTAATTTCATGAGCTTAAAAGCTTTTAATTTACCTGAATTGGGCACATGCGGGCCACGACATAAATCCGTAAAATTGCCTTCTGTATACAAAGAAACATCTTCACTGGCCGGAATGCTACTGATAATTTCGGCTTTGTAATGCTCGTTAATGCTCTTAAAATAGGCTACCGCTTCATCACGCGGCAATACTTTACGTGTTACTGGCTCATCTTTTTTGGCCAATTCCGCCATTTTCTTTTCAATGGCAATCAAATCCTCTGGCGTAAATGGGCGCTTGTAGGAAAAATCATAATAGAAGCCGTTGTCAATCACAGGACCTATGGTTACCTGACAATCGGGAAATAATTCTTTAACGGCATAGGCCAATAAATGCGCTGTGGAGTGACGAATAATGTCCAAGCCTTCATCGGATTTATCCGTAATAATCGCTAACTCGCTATCGGCTTCAATTAAGTAACTGGTATCAACCAATTGAGGCTGTTGGTTCAAAAACGTCACCTTGCCCGCCAACGCCGCCTTCGCAAGGCCTGCGCCAATATCAGCAGCCACTTGCGCCACGGTTACTGGCATGTCAAAGCTGCGTTGTGAGCCATCTGGTAAGCGAATTACTGGCATATCAAATCCAATTAAAATAATGAATCAAGCTTAAATAATAAAAGCCGTTCATTTTAACGGCTTTTATTCATGGTTCAAACCCAATAGTTAACCACTTTTAATCATCAATTTTTAAATAATTAAATGCAGCTTGAATTTTTTGGTAGGCAGTAGCAGACTCGAACTGCTGACCTCTTGGATGTCGACCAAGCGCTCTAACCAACTGAGCTAACCGCCTAATTTTTCGCGATTTTTGCGAAGTGCGAATTTTAGCTTAATACCGCTTGGCACGCAAACACGCACTGCTATAATCAAGCTGTGAAAGCACATCATACACCGCAGAAGATTATTGACACATGGGTACAAACATTAAGCATGCAAGGTTATGTGATCTGTGATGACTTTTTGCCGCCTGAAACGATTACCGAATTGTGCAGCGAAACGCATCAGCGCTACAGCAACGACGGCATGCATGCCGCCAAAACTGGATTAGCTAACAAAGCAAATCTTTCTGATATTCGTGGTGACCATATCGATTGGCTAAATGTTGCAGATGAAAACACGGCTGTTCAAGCTTATTTTAGCCAAATGCACGCATTAAAAGATGCGCTCAATCAGCAATTATTCATGAATATACAATCACTTGAGACGCATTTCGCGCTATATCCAATTGGCGGTGCATATCAAAAACATGTAGACCAGTTTAGCCATGGAAACAACGCAAAATCGCGTCAGTTAAGCAGTATTTTATATTTAAATCACGATTGGCAAGCAGACGATGGTGGTGAATTACGTTTATATTTAGCGGGCGATGAATACCTTGATATATTGCCAAACGCGGGCAAATTAGTGCTGTTTTTATCGGCCAGATTCTGGCACGAAGTGCGGCCAACAAAACGAGTAAGAGCAAGCGTTACAGGCTGGTTTAAAAGCCGCGACCATTTGCCATTTTAAGGCCCTAATAAATGCTGATATAAGCTTGGGCTGGCATAGCCGTCTTGCGCTAGATTTTGTGTTGCTTGGTATTGCCGAATGGCCGCCTGTGTTTTTAATCCTGGAAAGCCATCTGGCGGCCCACAATCAAAACCTAACTGGTTTAATTTGCCTTGTAATGCCCAAATCTGGTTAAAACTTAATACTTCTTTTTCGGCCAAATTTCCCGCCACAATTGGCCTATCGCCTATTAACTGATTGGCCAAATGCACAACAGATAACGCGTAGTTAACCGAGCGGTTCCAGTGCATAATCACATCAAAATTGCTAAACACCATAAAAGCTGGGCCGTACTGTCCTTGGGGCAGTAAAATCGCTGCTTCAGCCAGCTCTGGCAAAGCATAATTATCAATATCCACCACGCCCAATTGTGACCAATATAAAGCATGTTGACGGTAATTCAACTGTGCCAAACTATAATCAAACTGATTGGGTAATTTTACTTCAAGCGCGGCTATTTCGTTTTTGCGCCAACCTACTTGATTGAGATAATTGGCCGCCGAAGCAAACGTATCTGGTAACGACGACCAGATATTCATACGGCCATCTGAGTCGGCATCTACCCCATACTTAAGCAAGGTAGACGGCATAAATTGCATATGCCCCATCGCGCCCGCCCATGAACCGCGCATACCAGCTATAGTGTTGTGTCCCGCATCGACAATGCGCATCGTATCGAATAGCTGCGCGCGAAAAAAATTGGAGCGGCGCCCCTCAAAAGCGAGCGTTGCCAGTGCAGAGGGCAAGCCATAATTGCCTTTATTGGCGCCGTAATTGGTTTCTAAGCCCCAAAATGCTATCAATATTTGTTTGGGCACGCCATATTGATTTTCTATATGACTTAACAACGCATCATACTCATACAGCAACGCTCTACCTTGATTCACTCTGCTCGGGTTAACGCGCTTTTCAACATAACTTAAAAAAGGGGTTATAAATTCTGGCTGTCCGCGGTCGAGCACAATCACACTGGGCAAATATTCCACATTTTTAAATGTTTCATCAATGGTCTGCGTTGAAATCTGCGCGGTTTGCGCTTCCAATTTCAGGGCTTCAAGCCAAGTGTTAAATTCAACATGCTCCTCAGCAATGGCTGTTGAATGGATTATTGCGCAAAAAAAAGTGTTAAGTAAACTAAAAATTAATCGCCGAAATGGGGTTTTAAACATAAGGTTAAATGTTTTCTAACATAGTTTTTTTAACATAGCTGTGTAACCAACTTGATAATCTGAATATTGCAATTGAAAACCGCTTGCACGCAAGCGTTGATTGCTCAAGCGCTTACCGCCTTGCGTAATCGGTATGTTCACTTGACTAACATCAATATGCTGCTGCTCTGCCAGCCAAGTGAGCACAGTATACTGTAAAGTGGGCCTGTCATCGGTGACGATATAGCAGCTTTCAAGTGGCTGCTGATTGACACTTTTTTGCACTAAAAACGCAATGAATCGTGCTGCGTCATCGCGATGAATACGGTTGCTCCAGCTATTATTGGCAGGCCAACGGTTGGGGTCTTTTGCGGTATTCACCAAGTACAATCTGCCCGGCCCGTAAATACCTGAAAGGCGCAAAACAGTTGATTGGCAAGGCAAGGCAAGCATTAATTTTTCAGCTTCTAATAATCGCTCGCCGCCAAAATCGGCGGGCATCGCTGTCATATTTTCATCTAGAATATCTTGGGTTTGTTGCCCATAGACGCGGGTGCTGGATACAAAAAATACATGCTGTAAATCGCTATTGTTTGTTTGCGTTGCTAGAATATTTTTTAGGCCTTGCACATAATGCGCGTGATAATTTTCATCGGTTTGCGCGCTGGCTGCAACGCAATAAATAATAATATGCGCATTGAGATGACTTAACCCATTTAAAGTGTTCAATTTTGTCACATCAGCTTGAATGGTTTGCATCGCATGCGGCAAACTTTGCGCACTGATTCTCAAACCTATCACTTCATGCTGTGCTTTGAATAATAACTCAGCAATCGCAGACCCTAAATCACCACAACCAACAATGAGTATTTTAGCCATTTAAAGACTTAACCATTCAAACTTAACCATTTTTTAGCAAGTATTTTTCTGCAAAAAATATGGCCACGATTGTTTTACCATCCGTAATTTCACCGCTTTGAATCATTTTTAAACAATCATCAAAAGGTAAATCAAATACTTCTAACGATTCATCCGAGTCGCGCTGATGTTGGCCTGCGCTTAATTCGCTGGCCAAATACATATGAATCACTTCGTTCGAGTAGCCAATACAAGGATATTGATAACCTAGATTTACCCAATTGCCTGCGCTGTAACCGGTTTCTTCTAATAATTCGCGCTGACCTGTGATTAAAATATCTTCACCCGCATCTATTTTTCCGGCTGGTAACTCAACAAAAACCTGATGCAGCGGATAGCGAAATTGACGCTCTAAAATGACATTGCCGCTTGGTAAAAGCGGCACAACGACTACAGCGCCCGGATGCATAACATATTCGCGCTGACTGGTATTTCCGTTTGGTAAACGCACTTGGTCGCGCTTAGCGGTCAGCATACCGCCAGAGGCAATGGTTTCTGAGCTAATTAAATGCTCGGTTAAATCTAGTTCCTGCATTTAAATAGCAGCAACATTAAACGTATCGCATTGATTCACATCACCCAACTTCAAACCCTGATTAAACCAGCGCATGCGCTGCGCTGAAGTGCCATGCGTAAAACTATCTGGCACCGCGTAGCCTTGCGCTTGTTTTTGCAGCGCATCGTCACCGATTGCAGCCGCCGCAGTCATCGCTTCTTCTACATCGCCTGATTCTAAGATACGGTTTTCGCCATCGGCATGATGTGCCCATACGCCTGCATAACAATCCGCTTGCAACTCTAATCGCACCGAATATTGATTTGCTTGTGCTTCACTATTTGCGTTTTGACGTGCTTGTTGTACTTTATCTGATATCCCCATTACATGCTGAATGTGATGCCCTACTTCGTGCGCAATGACATACGCTTGTGCAAAATCACCTGGCGCTTTAAATCGCGTTTTCATTTCTTGATAAAATTGTAAATCAATATATACCTTGCTATCACCTGGGCAATAAAAAGGTCCCATTGCCGATTGCCCCGTCCCGCAAGCAGTTGGTGTTTGTCCGCTAAATAAGACGAGTTTTGGCGCAGGATATTGTTGACCAGCATCCGCAAATAGCTTGCCCCATGTGTTTTCTGTGCTACCTAATACTTTAGCTACAAAAACTGCCATTGGGTCATCTTGTGGAATCGCTTGCGATTCAACTGGCGTTTGTGGATTTACGCCTTGGCCAATATTGAGTATGACCGAAGGATCTACCCCAAAGTACATGGCAACCAAAGCGATGGCGATTGTACCAACGCCAATACTTTTACCACCTATGGGCAAACCGCCGCCTCGCCTGTCTTCTACATTACTACTTTCGCGTTCATTGTCTAGGCGCATTTTAACCCTTGTAATTGATTAACCACTAAAAAACATCATTTGATTTTATTACATTACCGTAATAATTTCTTAACATTTTTAAGCAATTATTATTCAAACTAGTTATTGCTTAAAATATTATTGATGTGAAAATTGATATGCTTAATTATTATTAACAAGCCTATCTTTAGACTATTTATTTTCAATTCATTGACTTAGCGGTTTATTCGTATCTAAAATGTAAACTCATTAAGAAAAAAGTAGGAGAAATACCATGTTAAGTTCATTTATTCGCTCGCCAGCACTGCTCATTTCATTGCCGTTATTAGCATTAATAGCGTCTAGTCACCAAGCTAACGCGGAAATTTATAAATGGCGTGATGACCGAGGTGTAACTCAGTATTCTGACCGCCCACCTGTGAGCAGCTTTACAAAAGTTACCCGCAACGAAATGGTTAATGCGTTGCAAACAAAAGATTTATGTACAGTTGGCCCTATTCAGAAATCAGTGGCCTCAACAAAAAACATCAATACATTTTTTGGATTTACTGTTCATAAACAAAACGCTGCTAACACCTCTAGCTTGTTTAAGGCTCCTATTGCACGCTCTGCTGGCATAACTGGCTCTACAGGTAACTCAAGCAATGCAAGATTTATTAATACAAGGTTCACAAATGCTGTTTCAGATACTGCTGCTCCAAACACAAGTATAGCTAGCAGATCTACCAGCACTATCGCTGCAGTAAATAGCGCCAGAGTAAGCGCCCCGGTTGTAAAAACAGCACGCCCTGCAACTCAAGTATCGCCACTTGGCATTGCCTCTATTTTAAACAATGGTAATGATAAAATCACCGTATTTGGAATCCCAAGAACAAATATTGTGGCTAATAACAATTTGCTTACTCCAAAAGCTATTCAGCCTACACCTCTAGTGATTGCTACAGCGCCAGTGTCTGTAGCTACTGCACCTGCGCAAGTTACCAAAGCACCTACTCAATTAGCAGTAAACACTCCTGCTGAGTCAAACACATCCAACCCATCACCTAATCTTATTCAAGTTGGGCTGATGCCCGCTGTTGATGTTAGTAAAAATATAACGCCTGCTTTAGGCTGGGATGATTTACGCATCCGCCCAAATCTGGGGCCGCAGGATGTTCCACGCGTGGGCGATGGTAATGGCCAGTTCAGAATTGACTGTGAAGTGAGTCATATGAGCAACGATGATCCAATTCTGTATCCCAACCAACAAAGTGCAGCGCACCACCATACGTTTTTTGGTAATACGTCTGTGAATCACAAGAGCAATTTAATGACATTATCAACAACTGGCACTAGCACTTGCCGTGGTGGCATTGCAAACCGTTCAGCTTATTGGGTGCCAAGCATGATTGATACAGCGTCTAAAACACCGCTAAAGCCTTATTCTGCACTGTGGTATTATAAAACGGGCTATAAAGTTGCCAAAGAAAAAATAACAGCACCACCGAAAGGTTTGCGTATGATTGTTGGCAATATGAAAGCGACTAACAGCGCGTCCTCCACGCGCATCAGCTACAGCTGTTTTAAAGAAGGCGAGCCAGGCATACCATCAACAATACATATTCCGGCATGCTCACAAGGCTGGACTATCGTTACCCATGTTGACTTTCCACAATGCTGGGACGGTAAGAACCTTTCCAGCCCAGACAATATTAGTCATATGTCAGATCCTGTGAATAACGCTTGTCCTGCAACGCATCCTGTCGCAATTCCAAAACTTGGTTTGAACACAAAATATTTAATCACCACACCAGAGGGTACTAAAAACTGGCGCTTGTCTAGCGACAATTACGCCGCTAATGGTTATAACGCAGGATACTCTGGCCATGCAGACTGGGTAAATGGTTGGGATGAAAAAGTGATTGCTGGTATTGTGAAAAATTGTCTCAATGCAGGTAAGGATTGTGGCAATCATATGTTAGGTGATGACACAGTGATTTATGGCCAAAATCGAAATTTTTAATTTTACCAGTTCTGCATTTTAAAAAAAACCTCGCAATGCGAGGTTTTTTATTTCCACAGTATCTTATAAACAAACCCTGGAAACGCAAATACCAAAAACAAACTAAACGTAACGGTATAAAATTCCCATTCTTGCTTTGCTATTTGTCCTAAAGTTGCGTGTTCCGCATAAAACCCAATCCCACCAATAATTAAATACAAAATAATCAGTTCTAGTAAACACCATGCTAGGTTTTTGACATCGGATTTTAATGGTAGTACATAAAACAATTTATCCGAAAACCAAGGTAAATTTGCTGCAACAAAGGCTAGTAGTAAGATGGTAATTTGAGTCATATCTGTGGCTTAATTTATGCGCTACTGCAAACTGCTTACAATTGCCACACCACAAATCTGCATCAGCGTTTGCGGCATGATGCCCAATAGCAATAAAGCAATTGCATTTACACTCAGCACCAATTGCATATCCGCTGGAGCGTTGATTGGAGTATGGTCTTTTGGTGTGTCAAAGTACATCAACTTTACGATGCGCAAATAATAAAAAGCACCGATAGCCGCCATCAAAACGGCAAAAATTACTGCCCATAAGAATCCTGCCTGGAGTGCGGCTTGCAACACGGTAAATTTGGCATAAAAACCCAATGTTGGCGGCACCCCCGCCATACTAAACATGGTGATTAGCATCAAAAATGCGGCCCATGGGCTACGTTGATTTAAACCTTTTAAATCATCTAAATTTTCTGCTTCAAAACCTTGGCGACTTAATAGTAAAATCATGCCAAAACCTGCAAGGGTCATCAACACATATGCAGTAATGTAAAACATGCTTGAAGCAAATCCATTTAAATTGGCGCTCATCAAGCCGAACAACAAAAAGCCGACATGTGAAATGGTGGAATAAGCCAACATACGTTTTAAATTGGTTTGCGCAATTGCAGTGATATTACCGATGGCAATGGATAAAACTGCCATAATCAGCAGCATATCTTGCCAATCAAGGGCTAGTGGCTGTAATCCTTGCGCGAGTAAACGTACTGTGATGGCAAAAGCAGCAAACTTTGGCACCGAGCCAATCAATATGGTGATGGAAGTTGGCGCGCCCTGATACACATCTGGCACCCACATTTGAAATGGCACTGCGCCAAATTTAAACGCTAAACCAGCTACAATAAACACCAAACCTAAAATTAATACTGGATTTTTTGGGTTAAGTTCTAATAGCGCACTACTAATTTCCGCAATATTTAAACTGCCTGTCATACCATAAATCATACTCATGCCATATAACAACATGCCAGAAGCCAACGCACCCAATACAAAATACTTCATTGCTGCTTCAGTGGCGCGGGCATTGTCTCTGTCGAACGCGACGAGCGAATATAAGCAAAGCGAAAGCAGTTCTAAACCCATATAAATGGTCAACATGCTTTGCCCAGAAATCATGATCATCATACCTAAAAGCGCAAACAGCACCATGGCGTAATACTCACCTCTGAACATGCCGCGCTGTTGCATATATTGACGCGTATATACCAGCATCATGGATGTACCGAGATACGTCATTAGTTTGAGTAAGTCGGCTAAAGGATCATCCACAAACATATTAGAAAACGCATAGCCCACAGCGGGGTTGTAAGTGCTGACGGTAAAATAGGCGGCTGCCAATAATGTAAACTGTGCCAGCGCATAAATCACAATACGATTTTTCGGTTTAATAAATAAATCCAGCAACAAAATAAACATCGCCATGCATAGCACGGTGAGTTCAGGCAAGGCTGTAATAAGGTCTGTTTTAATATATTCCATCATCTAACCTAGCTTAAAGCCCAGCAACAGGCAGTTTGCTGATTGCCATATGATTTAAAAATTGTGCGGCTGTCGCATGCGTAAATTCGGTAATGGGTTGTGGATACACACCAAAGCCAATCACCATAATGGCCAATACCGCTAAAATTAAAAATTCGCGTTTGTTTAAATCTTTTAATTCCGCCACATGCCTGTTGGCAATATCTCCGTAAAACACGCGTTTTACCATCCACAAACTGTAAGCAGCACCAAATATCAAGGTGGTTGCAGCTAAAAATCCGACCCAGAAATTGTATTTAACTGCCGCTAAAATCACCATAAATTCGCCGACAAAGCCTGAGGTGCCAGGTAAGCCGCTATTGGCCATGGCAAACAGTACTGCAAATGCCGCAAAAATCGGCATGGTGTTCACCACCCCACCGTAATCGGCAATTTGACGGCTGTGCATGCGGTCGTAAAGTACGCCTACACACAAAAACATGGCGGCAGAAATAAAGCCATGCGAGATCATCTGCACAATCGCGCCTTCTAAGCCCAACTGACTGAATAAAAAGAAACCTAATGTCACAAAGCCCATATGTGAAATAGATGAATAGGCAATGAGCTTTTTCATGTCTTTTTGCACTAATGCGACTAATGCGATATATACAATTGCGATAAGTGACAAGGTAATCATAAAGCCAGATAAGTAGTGCGCGGCATCGGGCGCAATGGGCATGGCAAAACGTAAAAAGCTGTAGCCACCTAGTTTCAACATAATCGCCGCCAATATCACCGAGCCGCCGGTCGGCGCTTCTACGTGCGCATCGGGCAACCAAGTATGCACGGGCCACATGGGAATTTTAACGGCGAACGCCATAAAAAAAGCCATAAAAATCAATATCTGTGCGTTTAAGGGTAATGGTAATTGGTAATAATCAACAATCTCAAAACTACCGGTTTTGTGATAAAGATAGATAAATGCCACCAGCATTAATAGCGAACCGAGCAAGGTGTAAAGAAAAAACTTAATGGTCGCGTAGACGCGATTTTCGCCACCCCAAATACCAATCACCAAGAACATCGGGATAAGCATCGCCTCCCAAAATACATAGTAAAGTAAGCCGTCCAGTGCGCTGAAGACGCCAATCATCAAGCCACTCATGATAAGAAAAGCCGCCATATATTGCGCAATATTTTGAGTAATCACTTCCCAAGCGGCAATCACCACTATCACCGTTGTAAAGCTAGTCAGCAATATGAGTGGCGCAGCGATACCATCTACGCCCAAATGATAATTCACATTAAATGCAGGAATCCAGCGCGCCATTTCTTGAAACTGAAAGCCGCCTTCTGCATAATTAAACTGTGTATACAGTGGCAAAGTCAGCGCAAACGCCATTAAGCTGCCAATCAGCGCAAGCCAACGCGTGAAATTGGGCTTGCTGTCAGCGCCCAAGAGTAATACCACAACGCCTGCCAAAATAGGCAGCCAAATTGAAAAACTTAACACATGGCTATTTAATAAATCCATTGGCATCATTTAATTGATTTTAATAAAAAAAGTTAACAACAAAAATACACCAATAATCATAGCGAAGGCGTAGTGGTATATGAGGCCAGATTGCAAATGGCGAACCTTGCTAGAAATGCGGCCAATTAAACGCGCAGTACCATTCACCATAGCACCATCAATTAATTGAATATCACCAATTCTCCACAACTTTTCACCAAGCATTCTTGCGCCGCCTGCAAAAAAGCGCGCATTAAAGGCATCGAAACCGTATTTATTTTCTAATATTAGGTTGATTAAACTCAATTTTTTCTGAATAGCGGCTGGAATATCGGGCCGCTTCATATAAAAGAACCAAGCCAACAATACGCCTGAGGCCGCTAATATAAAGGGCAATGACATCAAACCATGTAAAGCCATACCTGCTGGCGAATGCAAAATTTCATGATAATGATGGGTTAAGTTTTGCATTGCAGGATGCGCTTGATTATTCACAAAAATCACACCTTTGAAAAACTCGCCAAACAGCATAGGCTCAATCGCAATATAGCCGATAATTAATGAAGGGATTGCCAACAAAATGAGTGGCAACTTCACCACCCAACCCGGTTCGTGTGGGTCGTCGTGTGGGCTTAAACCATGATGTGCATGATTGTCATGTGTTTCATCTTCATGATGGTTATCAGTGGCGCGTGCTTGCTCATGTTTAGTTTCACGCCATTTTTCTTTGCCATGAAATACCATAAAATACAGCCTAAACGAGTAGAAGGCTGTGACAAAAACGCCCGTTAATACTGCAAAATAAGCAAAGCCGCTGCCTGTAATATTTGAAAACTTAACCGCCTCAATGATGCTATCTTTTGAGTAAAAGCCTGCAAAAAATGGTGTGCCAATTAACGCAAAAGAACCGATTAAAGATGTGATCCAAGTGACAGGCAAATATTTTTTCAAATTACCCATATGGCGAATATCCTGATCATGATGCATAGCCATAATCACAGAGCCTGCTGCCAAGAATAATAAGGCTTTAAAAAACGCATGTGTCATTAAGTGAAAAATTGCCACAGAATAAGCCGATGCGCCTAAAGCCACTGTCATATAGCCCAATTGCGACAGCGTTGAGTAAGCTACTACACGTTTAATATCGTTCTGAATAATGCCTAAAAAGCCCATGAACAAGGCGGTAGTTGCGCCAATAATCATCACAAACGACAAAGCTGTGGTTGATAGCTCAAACAATGGCGACATGCGTGCCACCATAAAAATACCCGCCGTCACCATGGTTGCTGCGTGAATCAATGCGGAAATCGGTGTTGGGCCTTCCATTGAATCGGGTAGCCAAACGTGTAAAGGCACTTGTGCCGATTTACCCATTGCGCCAATAAATAATAAAATGCAAGTCACTGTCATTAATGACCAAGAAACATTGGGAATCAGCTTTACTTGAACATCCGCCAGAGAAGGCGCTAATTCAAATACGGCCGCATAATCTAAACTGCCTGTGTAATACAGCACCATGCCGATGCCTAACAAAAAGCCAAAATCGCCGACACGATTAACTAAAAAAGCCTTAAGGTTAGCGTAAACGGCTGTTGGGCGCGTGTACCAAAAACCAATGAGTAAGTAGGAAACTAAGCCAACCGCTTCCCAGCCAAAGAATAGCTGCATAAAATTATTACTCATTACCAACATCAGCATTGCAAACGTAAACAAGGAAATATAGCTAAAAAAGCGGCTGTATCCTGGGTCTTCACGCATATAGCCGACGGTGTAAATGTGTACCATCAGCGATACAAATGTGACGACGACCATCATCATGGCGGTTAAATTATCGATTAAAAACCCTACATTAAACTGAAGCTCACCAGAAGTTAACCAAGTATACAAATTGTAATTTGCCGTATATCCATTTAATGTGGCTTGCAAAACGAATACAGACAAAATAAACGCTACACCAACACCGGCAATCGTTAACCAATGCGCGCTTGCACGCGGCAAATAGCGACCGAACAGGCCGACTATTACAGAGGCAATCAAAGGCAATAAAACAATCAGTAAGGAAATTTGAGGCAATGTCATTTTTTATCTGTTTTTAGGGGTTAAGTACTTAACCTTTTAAGGAATCTAAATCGTCCACATTAATCGTGCGTAAATTGCGAAACAGTACGACCAAAATAGCCAAGCCAATTGCCGATTCTGCCGCGGCCACTGTCAATATAAAGAACACAAATACTTGGCCGGCGATGTCGTTTAAATAATGCGAAAAGGCAATAAAATTCAAGTTAACCGCTAGCAACATTAACTCAATTGCCATCAACAAAATAATCACATTTTTGCGATTTAAGAAAATACCAATCACGCTAATGGCAAATAGCAATGCGCCTAGCACTAAATAATGCGATAGACCCACTACTGACAAAGCGGTCATGATTTTTCCTTATTAACTTCTGGCGCTTGTAATGAAGGCGGATCTACCACTGCATCCATTTTTACAATGCGTAATCTATCTTGTTTTTTAACCAATACTTGCTCAGCTGGATTCATGGATTTATTATCCTGACGATCTCGTAGCGTTAATACAATCGCTGCAACAATCGCCACCAATAAGACTACCGATGCCAGTTCAAACGGCAGCAGATAATCGGTGTATAGCACGCGGCCCAGTTCTGCCGTATTACTGTAATCGGCTGGTTTAGTAGTGGCTTCTGACGGCGCGAAGTATTTGCCGCTTAACACCATGACCATTTCAACCGCCATCAGCAAACCAATGGTGCCAGCCATGGGTAAATAATCCCAAAAACCTTCACGCAATTTATCCATATTAATATCCAACATCATCACTACGAATAAAAACAATACCATCACCGCACCCACATAAACCAGCACCAAGGCAATTGCTAAAAACTCCGCTTCCAGCAGTAACCAAATACCCGCCGCAGTAAAAAAAGCCAGTACTAAATGCAAGGCTGCATGCACAGGGTTACGCGTGGTAATCACACGAATACCTGCAAACAATAAAATGGCGGCTAGCGCGTAAAAAATAAAATCGGTAAATATCATTGGTTTTTGAGGGTTAAGTTCGACTGTTTATCTAAAATTTTTATCTTGCAAGCGGTCTGCGGCAATTTGCTTTTCATGCTTATCGCCAACTGCTAGCAGCATTTCTTTGGTATAGAGCAAATCACCGCGTTGCTCACCGTGATAATCAAAAATACGCGTTTCTACAATGCTATCGACAGGACAAGATTCTTCGCATAATCCGCAAAAAATGCATTTGGTTAAATCAATATCATAGCGCGTGGTGCGGCGCGTGTTATCTTCGCGCTGCTCAGATTCAATGGTAATCGCCAATGCAGGGCAAACCGCTTCGCATAATTTGCAGGCAATGCAACGTTCCTCGCCATTTGGATAACGGCGTAGCGCATGTAAACCGCGAAAACGATTGGATTGTGGCGTGCGCTCTTCTGGATATTGGATGGTGATTTTGGGCGCAAAAAAGTAACGGCCTGTCACTGCCATACCTTTTAGCAGCTCCCACAGCATTAAACTACCCAGCGTATTTGTGATTTTTCTCAACATAACTTGTTTTAAATATTTAGTGGAATAAATACCCCAATGAAGTCTGCATCATTGCGCCTACCAATATAATCCACACCAATGTAATAGGAATGAATACTTTCCAGCCTAGACGCATAATTTGGTCGTAACGATAGCGCGGGAACGTTGCCCTAAACCATAAAAAGAAAAACACCAAAAAGCACATTTTGCCTAAAAACCAAAAAATACTATCAGGCAAAAATGGCACAGGCGATAACCAGCCGCCTAAGAACATGGTGGCCGCAAGCGCGCAAACCAGCCAAATGTTGGCGTATTCTGCCAAGAAAAATATCATAAAACCTGGGCCAGAATATTCCACATGAAAACCTGCCACAATTTCTGACTCACCTTCGGCCACATCAAAAGGGGCGCGATTGGTTTCTGCCACTGCGCTAATAAAATACACAATGAATAAGGGAAACAACGGTATGAAATACCAATGCCAAAAACCGCCCGCTTGACCCATGACAATCTTGCCTAGATTAAGCGAATTCGCACACATTAATACCCCTACCAGTGCAAAACCCATGGCAATTTCGTAAGAAACGATTTGTGCCGCTGAGCGCAAACTGCCTAAAAACGCGTATTTAGAATTAGACGCCCAACCCGCGATAATGACGCCATATACTGCAACGGAAGTCATTGCCAAAATATACAGCAAACCCGCATCCAGATTGGCTAATACTAGCGTCGCGTCGAATGGAATAACCGCCCAAGCCGCAAAAGCAGGTGCAATCACGACGATGGGGCCCACAAAAAACAACACTTTACTGGAGGCCGTGGGGACTACAATTTCTTTAAAAATTAACTTTATGGCATCTGCAAATGGTTGTAGCAAACCAAAATAACCAACCCGATTTGGCCCGACACGCACTTGCATATAGCCAATCACTTTACGTTCAGCTAATGTAAGATAAGCCACTGCTATCATTAACGGCAATACGATGGCCACAATTTTGATCAACGTCCAACTGGTTAACTGCACCGCAGGCCAGTAATGACCGAATAAATTGGACAGAAAATCCATTACGCGACCACTTTCATGATGGTGGTTTCATCAGGCTGGTAAAGCGCTTTGCTGGTTTTTTCGATGGTAATATCGCCCATTAAATCGCCCAAACCAGTGGTTAATTCGTGCGATGCTGCCACACGGACGCAACCCATCGCCACATGATTATCTAGCCTCACTTGCAATACTGCGCTGCCTTTATCTTGGCTGGCTAAAACAATATCGCCTTCTACCAAGCCTAATTGCGCGATTTGTTCGGCACGCATACGCGCCATTGGCCTGATGTTATATTTGGTTTTTTGTAATGGCACAGAACGGCGTACTATAGAATCTGATTCATATTGCGGCACTTCGCCAATACGTTGCAAACCGTCCGATTTGATATTGACTGCGATTTCAACCAATTCTTTTAAATTATTATTTAAACTGCGCCACACCACCGTTGAAGGTTTTTCGCCATTAAAGATAGCGGACTTAACGGCCTCAGCGCTATCAAAATCAAAACCTGCCAAGCCTAATGTATTGGCTAACACACGTAACACTTTCCAAGCTGGACGACATTCGCCTAACGGTTTAACAGCCGCAGCAAAACTCTGTACGCGCCCTTCCATGCTCATAAACGTGCCGGAAGTTTCAGTGAACGGCGCAATCGGTAACAATACATCAGCATTGTCTAATGCTTCAGATTTAAATGCAGTCAATGCAACCACGCATTCTGCTTGCGCCATTGCGGCTTTGGCTAACGCGGCATGTTGACAATCCAGTTCTGGTTCAATATTCAATAATAAGTAGGCTTTACGTGGCACTTCTAACATCGCGCGCGCATGCATGCCCATGCTACTCGGCATAACGCCCATTAAATGCATACCTGTGCTATTGGCAGCCGCTGGTAATATGCCGCCTTTGGCACCACAAATACCGCCAATCGCTTCCATCACACTATACATTTCGGTAAAGCGTGGGTCACTTAACGCCATATTTCCTAAGAAAATACCGACTTTTGGCGCGACTAAATCGACTGTGCCATTTAAACCTGCCAAGCCCGCTAAACTTTCAGCCATTGCTTGGGTATTCGGGCGCACTGAAATGGTTTCAAGCAAAGCATTTAAGGATGGCGGTAAACAAAGTGACAAACGTTGCAAGCCAGACATGGCTTTTAAAATTTGCCCTAGCACATTCACCATATCGTTCGGACGCACGATGACTTTGTGCGCAATCTGCATTAACGGATCATTATCCAAAGGGCTAACAATCGACAGCTCAGCGCCGTTAGCGACCGCTTTGCGGAAGCGTTGCGCTAACAGTGGATGCTCATTACGCAAGTTTGACCCGATAATCAAAATACGGTCTAACTCTTCAATTTCCTGAATATTACAACCCATCCAAGGCGTACCAACCCGTTTGCCATCCAACCTAAAATCGGTTTGGCGCAAGCGATAATCCACGTTGCCGCAACCTAATCCATTGGCTAACTGTTTGATTAAATAGCCTTCTTCCATTGTGCTATTGGGTGAAACCAATACGCCAAGCGCATCAGCACCATGTTGATTAGTGATATCTTTAATTTGACCAGCGGCAAACTCAAGCGCGGTTTTCCAGTCTGTTTCAACCCACGCACCGTTATGCTTAATCATTGGCGTTTTTAAGCGATCTGGGCTGTTAAGTCCCACATAAGAATAGCGATCGCGGTCGGACAACCAGCATTCGTTGATACTTTCTTTTTCACGCGGTAGTACGCGCATCACTTTATTGTCTTTTACATGCACTTCAATATGCGAACCCAAGCCGTCATGCGGCGCAATGCTGGGGCGACGCACTAACTCCCAAGGGCGCGCCGTATAGCGGAATGGCTTATTGGTTAATGCGCCCACTGGGCACAAATCAATGATATTGCCACTTAATTCCGAGTTAACCGATTTATCGACATAGGCGGTGATTTCTGCGTGTTCACCGCGGCCAACAAGGCCAAGCTCTTGCATGCCGCCTACTTCTTTTAAAAAACGCACACAACGCGTGCATTGAATGCAGCGCGTCATATCGGTGCTAATTAGCGGGCCAATATGTTTGTTTAAAACCACGCGTTTTTCTTCGGTGTAACGTGAGCCGCTAGCACCGTAAGCCACGGCAATATCTTGCAAATCGCACTCACCGCCCTGATCGCAGATGGGGCAATCTAGCGGATGATTAATCAGCAAAAATTCCATCACGCTTTTTTGCGCTTCAACCGCTGATTTGCTGCGGGTAAAAATCTTCATGCCATCTGCCACTGGGGTGGCGCAAGCAGGAAGCGGCTTATTGAATTTCTCGACTTGCACCAAACACATGCGGCAGTTAGCTGCTACTGACAATTTTTTGTGATAGCAAAAACGCGGAATCTCAATGCCGAC
>JBKJRD010000046.1:0-30315 GCA_046594885.1 Methylotenera sp.
GCGGGAACAGGATTTGAACCTGTGACCTTCGGGTTATGAGCCCGACGAGCTGCCAGACTGCTCCATCCCGCGTCCGATTCGACGTACTTGCCGCCGAGAAATGAGACTATAGCAAGCTGGCGTGTTTGTGTCAAACAGTATCGCGCTTTTAGTGAATAATATGTTAATTTACCAACCAAGCTTAATGCTTGCCAGAATTGCAAAAAAGCCGCTCAGTAAGCGGCCGTATAAAATTAAACAGTTATTCAGAACATTACTGAGCAATTGCGCCAAACACTTTTTTAATCAGGCTGCTTGCTTGTCCGAGTGGATTTTTACGAATTGCTGCTTCTTCCTGCGCCATCATCAAGTAAACGCCGTCCAGCGTTTTCTGCGTAATGTATTGCTCTAAATTCGCATCTTCTTTTTTAACTAAACCGTATTGACTACCCGTTTCTGCAAACTTATTATACTGTTGAGCAAGTTGTACTTTTTCAGTTGCGGCTTTAACGATCGGTAAAAACTTTTCGCCCATTGGCAAGGATGTCGTTCTTTTAAAGTATTGCGTTGCTGAATCTTGCGGGCCAGTCAAAATGGCTTTTGCATCGTCTAATGTCATTTTCTTTACTGAATCAACCAGTAAAGCTTTCGCCTCTGGTACTGCAGCTTCCGCTGCTCGATTCATTTTTAACACCAGTTCATCCGCCTGCTTGCCCATACCAAACATACGCATGACTTTTTCAGCTTTTTGCATGGTTTTTGGCAATGGAATTTTGACTTGTTTATTGCCAAAAAAACCATTCACCGCACCCAAATTGCTCACCGCCTTATTTGCACCTTGCGTTAATGCCGCTTTTAAGCCGCTAGTTACCTCTGTATTACTTAAATCGCTTACGACTAATGCGCTGGCATGTGAAACAAACAAAGTTAACAGCGCGGCTAAAATAATTTTTTTCATAATAATATTGCCCAAAAAAAGTGGTTAAGTTAACCCTATAATTCAGCTTAAAATGAGCGCTAATGTCTGCATTGATGTTGCGCCTAATTAATCTTTATAAAGATTAAGATTGATTAGATTTCATCGATTGAACCTGCCAAATATTATTAGCATATTCACCAATGGTTCTATCACTAGAGAATTTTGCCATACGTGCTACGTTCAAAATTGCACGACGTGACCATTCTTCTTGATTATGATAAATTTTAGCGACTTCATCTTGACAAGCAATGTAACTTGCATAATCAGCCATTAACAGATAATTGTCGCCATTATTTAATAAATTATCGACAATTGCTTGATAGCGATTAGGTTCTTCTAATGAGAAAAAACCACTACCAATCATATCAACCACCTCTTTTAAAGCAAGGTTTTGGTTGTAATAATCGCGCGGATTGTAGCCACCGGCCTTCATTTTCGCTACCTCTGGCGTCGTTAAGCCGAAGATAAAAATATTGTCATCGCCCACTTCTTCTTTAATTTCTACGTTAGCGCCATCTAACGTACCAATTGTTAACGCGCCATTTAGGGCCATTTTCATGTTGCCTGTGCCACTGGCTTCAGTACCTGCTGTCGATATCTGCTCAGACAAATCTGAACCTGGAAATAAAATTTCAGCCGCTGAAACCTCGTAATTGGGATAAAACACTACTTTTAATTGATCGCCCACAATAGGGTCAGCATTTACAATCGCAGCCACATCGTTAATCAAGCGAATAATCTGCTTGGCCATCCAATATCCTGGCGCTGCTTTGCCGCCAAATATCACCGTGCGTGGCGTAATATTTGGCTCGCCATGGCGAATGCGGTTATACAAAGTAATCACATGTAACACATTTAATAACTGGCGTTTGTACTCGTGAATACGTTTAATTTGCACATCAAATAATGAATTTGGATTTAACTTAACACCTGTTATAGCCTCAATTTTTTGCGCTAAGCGCAATTTATTCGCATGTTTTACCGCACGAAACGCTTTGCGGAATTCTTTATCATCTGCCAACGGTGTTAATTTAACGATTTGCGCTAAGTCTTTTTGAAAGCCTTCACCAATCGCTGTTGCGATTAGTTTTGTTAATTCGGGATTGGCTTGATTTAACCAGCGACGCGGCGTAATACCATTCGTCACATTCGTCAATTTGTTTGGATAAATCTTATTAAAATCAGCAAATAAAGTCGTTTTCAATAACTCGCTATGCAAAGCCGCCACACCATTTACGGTATGGCTGCCCACTACTGCCAAATGTGCCATGCGCACACGTCTGCCGTGCGATTCATCAATAATTGACACGCGTTGAACGAGATCGGCATCACCTGGGAATTTGTGATTGACCATGGTAATAAACTGCTTGTTAATTTCGTAAATAATCTCTAAATGTCTTGGCAGTAAACAACCAAACAGTTCAACAGACCACGTTTCCAGCGCTTCTGGCATTAATGTGTGATTGGTGTAAGCGAATATCTTAACCACTAAACCCCAAGCAAAATTCCATTCCAAATCATGAATATCCACCAGTTGATGCATCATTTCGGCCACGCCAATTGCAGGATGTGTATCGTTTAATTGAATCGCGATTTTGT
The DNA here is from genome assembly GCA_046594885.1 of Methylotenera sp. Lineage (GTDB taxonomy): Bacteria > Pseudomonadota > Gammaproteobacteria > Burkholderiales > Methylophilaceae > Methylotenera_A. The sequence goes on from JBKJRD010000046.1 coordinate 2,558, forward strand.
TAGGCAAATCTGACCAATCTTTTTGAGTTTTCACGTCACGTGTCGTGGTAAAACGACGCAAAATATCTTGAATTGAAGCCGACACAAAGAAATATTGTTGTTTTAAACGTAACTCACGCCCAGATGCAGACGCATCATTTGGGTACAACACTTTTGAAATGGTCTCAGAATCAGTTCTTTGTTCTACAGATTGCTCATAATTACCGTCGTTAAATTGACGTAAATCAAAGTCTTTAGTCGCTTTTGCGCTCCAAAGTCTCAAATTATTCACCGTATCGGTGCCGTAACCTGGCACTGGAATATCGTATGCCATTGCCACAACGTGCTGCGCTTTTACCCAATGATGTTTAATACCATGTTCATCATTCACCTGTAACACATGTCCATAAAATTTGATTTCATAAGTCGCTTCGGGACGTTGGAATTCCCATACGTTTTGAAAACGTAGCCAGTTATCTGGGTTTTCAACTTGCTGACCATTTTCAATAGATTGCTTAAACATGCCGTATTCATAACGAATGCCATAACCAGCGGCGGGGATATCCATCGTTGCCATTGAATCTAAAAAACACGCGGCTAAGCGGCCCAAACCACCATTGCCAAGTGCTGCATCGCTTTCGATTTCGGCGACTGCTTCCATGCTTTGGCCTAATGCACTCAAACCATCACTTAACTCATCTTTAATGCCCAAATTGAGTGCAGCATTGGTTAACATGCGCCCAATTAAAAATTCTAATGAGAGGTAATAAACACGTTTAGGATCATGATCATAATACGATGCCGATGTTCTTACCCAGCGCTCAACCACATGATCGCGCACCGTAAATGCAGCGGTTGTATACCAATCTCTAGGCGTTGCTACCTTATCTGTCTTAAAGCAAGAGAAAATTAAATGATTTTGTAATGCCTGTTTAATTGGCGTTAGTTTAGGTAAAACAAGCGTCTCTTTTTTTGCAGATTTGCTGGTGGTTTTCATGTTAAGTCGTGCTTTCTGATCAATATTAAGCTATTGCTGATAGGCTATTTTAGCAAATACCAAGCCAATTTTTGTGACAATTTGTACATAAACAAAAAAGCCTACTATCATCAGTAGGCTTTTTTGTTTAAATCGCGTATTAAACTAACAGACTATTCATGCGCTTTACAAAGCTAGCTGGGTCGTTCAATTGCCCACCTTCCGCCAATAAGGCTTGGTCGAACAGCACATGCGCTAAATCCTTAAACTTAAGCTCGTCCGTTTCAGATTCCAGGCGCTTAACTAATTTATGCACTGGGTTTATTTCTAAAACTGGTTTGCTATCAGGTGCATTCTGACCAGCTGCTTTTAAAATACGCGCTAAATTGGCCGAAACATCATGTTCACCTGCGACCAAGCAAGCGGGCGAATCGGTTAAACGATGTGTCACGCGCACTTCTTTTACCGTATCACCCAACGCAGTTTTTATGCGCTCAATCAAACTTTTCGCATCTGCTTCAATTTTGGCTTTGGCTTCTTTTTCTGACTCATCTTCTAACTTGCCTAAATCCAAATCACCTTTGGCGATTGATTGCAGTTTTTTGCCCGCAAACTCGGTTAAGTTACCCAGCATCCATTCGTCTACTTTGTCTGACATTAATAACACTTCAATGCCTTTTTTGCGGAAGATTTCCAAATGCGGGCTATGTTGGGCTGCTGCAAAAGTATCGGCAGTAATATAATAAATTGCTTCTTGCTCAGGCTTCATGCGTGCAATGTAATCGGTAAACGAAACGTTTTGCGTTTCATTATCGGCGTGCGTGCTGGCGAATCTCAAAAGCGAAGCAATTTTATCTTTATTGGCAAAATCTTCGCCTGCGCCTTCTTTTAAAACGCGGCCAAATTCTGTCCAAAATGTCGCATAATCCTCAGGTTTGTCTTTAGCCAAGTCTTCCAATACACCCAGTATTTTTTTGACCGAGCCATTTTTAATCGCATCTACATCGCGACTATCTTGCAATATTTCGCGCGAAACATTTAATGGCAAGTCGGACGAATCAATTACACCACGCACAAATCGCAGATATTGCGGCATTAACTTTTCCGCGTCTTCCATAATAAATACGCGCTTTACATACAGCTTAATGCCGTGGCGACGCTCTCTGTCATACAAATCAAATGGCGCTTTAGATGGAATATATAGCAAAGAAATGTACTCTTGTTTGCCTTCAACGCGGCTGTGCGTGTAGGCAAGCGGGTCTGTATGGTCATGCGATACGTGTTTATAAAACTCGTTGTATTCTTCTGCAGTAATCTCATTTTTGCTGCGCGCCCACAGTGCTGAGGCTTTATTAATCGTTTCCAGTTCATCGGTTGTAACCATCTCACCCGGTAATTTTGTACCATCAGCACCGTCTGCGCCTTCTTTCCATTCGCTTTTCAACATCACAATCGGCAACGTAATATGATCAGAATATTTGCGGATTATCGATTTTAATTGCCAATCGTTTAAAAATTCGTCTTCATCTTTGCGTAAATGTAAGGTCACTTCTGTACCGCGCGTAGCTTTTTCAACCGCATCTAATGTGAAATCACCTTCGCCAGCGCTCGTCCATTTCACTGCTTCAGTGCTGCCTGCGCGGCGTGTTATTAACGTCACTTTATCAGCAATAATGAAGGCAGAATAAAAACCAACGCCAAATTGACCAATCAAATTAGCGGCATGACTTTCTCCGCCTGATGAGGCTTGTGCTTCATCAGCCGCCATTTTTTGCATGAATTCTTTAGTGCCAGATTTGGCAATCGTACCAATATTAGCAATGACTTCATCGCGGCTCATGCCGATGCCATTATCTGAAATCGTGATAGTGCGTTTGACTTTATCAAAGCCGATTTGAATTTTTAGCTCACTATCATTTTCGTATAACGAGCCATCTGCCAACGCTTCAAAGCGCAGTTTGTCGGCCGCATCCGACGCATTCGAAATCAGCTCGCGCAACACAATCTCTTTGTTGCTGTACAGAGAATGAATCATTAAGTGTAATAACTGCTTTACTTCCGCTTTAAACTCCATTTTTTCTGTTGTCTGGGGTTGCGTTGAATGGGATGCAGTTTTTTGATGTTCAGTCGCCATGTTTTTCCTCTAATTAAATGTGTTAACTATTGCCTTAAACATAGTCAATATTGGGCTTAGCTAAGGCATTTCAAGCCAATTATCGGTAATTTTTAATCATTAATACGTGTTAAGTCCGCACTTAGTCATCTTGACTGCAAGCAAGTATGCTATAAAAGCGTTATGCAAAACGATCATATTATTTCTAGCGAAACCCTGCTAGCCGCAGTAGATTTAGGTTCTAACAGTTTTAGGCTAGAAATTGGTCGTTACGAAAAAGGCCAAATTCAACGTGTGGATTATTTAAAAGAAACCGTACGTCAGGGCGGTGATTTAGATGAAGAGCGCAATTTAAAACCTGAAGCCATTGAACGCGGCTTAAAATGTTTAGCGCGTTTTGGTGAGACATTAAAAGGCTTTCCCAAACAGCATGTGCGTGCCGTTGCCACGCAAACGCTGCGTGAGGCCAAAAATCGCGATGAATTTTTAAAGTTAGCAAAGAAAGCCTTAGGCTTTGATGTAGAGGTGATTTCTGGCGTAGAAGAAGCACGCTTGATTTATCAAGGCGTAAGTCGCTTATTACCGCAATCCAACGAAAAACGCTTGGTAATTGATATTGGCGGTCGCTCTACTGAATTTATTTTAGGCCAACAATTAAACGCACAAACCACCGATTCGCTGCGCGTTGGTTCAGTCGCTTGGTCGCTTAAGTATTTTGCCGATGGTCAATTAACCGAACGCAATCTGCAGCGCGCTGAAATTGCTGCCGAATCCTTTTTAGATGCGGTTGCACCTATTTATCAGCGCAACCAATGGGATGTCGCTTACGGCGCGTCGGGCACAGTTGGCGCGATAGCTGAGGTTTTAGGTTACGCTGGTTTTGATAATGATAAAATCACCCGTGAAGGTTTGACATGGTTACGTAACCAGCTGATTAAAGCCAAAACGGCAGATAAACTGGATTTGATTGGCCTTAAAGAAGACCGTAAATCGGTGATTGGCGGCGGGTTAAGTATTTTGATCGGCATATTCGATCTACTCAAATTAGATACGCTAATGGTTGCAAAAGGCGCCTTGCGTCACGGTGTTTTATACGACTTAGTGGATGATGAAGTCGATGCGCCAGAAGATCTATGTGATGCGTCCATTTCGCGATTGACTAGCCGCTTTGCTGTCAACAAAAAGCACGCACAAAATGTGGCCAAAGTGGCATTGGGATTTTTTGATGCGGTATCATCATCACTACAAAAGCCTGACAATAATCCACACGAGTTAAGCCGCTTAGAGCTAGTAAAACCGAGACAAATACTGGGCTGGGCAGCGCTGTGTCACGAAGTTGGCGCGGCCATTTCACATAGCGAATTACACAAACATGGCGCCTATATTTTAGATAATACTGAGCTGATGGGATTTTCGCAAAGTGAATTACACCGTTTAAGTTTACTGGTTTTAGGGCATTGCGGCAAACTTAAAAAGTTGGAAGTTAACTTTGATGACGACCGCTTTATTACCAAACTATTAGCGTTAAGGTTAGCCGTTATTTTTTGCCACTCACGTAATATGCCCGTATTAAAAAATATTAAATTAGAGCGCGTTGAGCATATTTTTTTTCTAAGCTTACCAAGTGTGTGGCAAAAAACTTTTCCTCAAACTTGCTATTTATTAGAAGAAGAAATCTTAGCTTGGCAAAAAACCAATTGGAGCTTAGTCGTTTCTACACCAGACTAATGCGCATTGACGATTTTAATAACGGATTGCATATTAAAATATTTGACACCTTAATTAAACAGTATAAACTGTTTACACTGTTTTAAGAGTTTATTCAAAACAACCTTTATCGCAAACTAAATGAGGAGTTTACAGATGTCTAAAATCCCGCCCTTACAAGCACAAGCGCTTGGTATAAAAACCACTGCCTTGAAAACTGCTGCTGCAAAACCTACAACTAAATTACTTGAAAAAGCAGCACCGGCCAGCAAGCCTATAGCCGCTAAAGCAACGATTACAAAGCCTGCAAACGCAGTCACTAAAACTACAGTGGCTGCAAGCAAAAATTCAGCAAAAAAAGTGGTTAAGAAACCCATTAAAGCCGACGATAAAAAGCCGAAACCAGATAAGGTGAAAATGGAGCGCGATAGTTTTACGATGCCAAAAGATGAATATGCGCAAATTGGCTTGTTGAAAGCGCGCTTAATTGCGATGGGTCAGCCTGCCAAAAAGAGTGAGCTGCTGCGCGCAGGTATTAAGCTCTTGGCAGCCATGAGTGATAATACGTTGAAAACAACATTGGCGAAAATTCCCGTGATTAAAACTGGCAGACCAAATCATAAAGATTAGAGTAAATCTGCAAGCATAGTTGAAATTAACAAAATAAATGCATTAAAAATTCGGTTTAATTTATAACAAACTCGGTGTTTGTAACGCATATAAATTGTAGGCAAGTTGTTTTGCCGAATTTTTAGTAGGGTGAAGGCGTAGCCACCACACTGCACCTTTTTTGATGTTAAGTGTTTGAATGTCTGCAATATCAATTGTACCTTGCTCAAACAAATAAGCGACTAACTCGCCCAACCAAGGTTGATGACCTACGATTAAAATATTTTTGATTAAGTTATTTTTTAGCTGCTGATGCTGAGTTAAGGCATTCAATACCTCAAGCAAGCTAGCGCCAGGTTTTAGCGCGCTATCTATTTGGATTTTACAACGCAAAGCTTGTGCTGTTTGCACTGCACGAATAGCTGGGCTGCTCAACAAAAACGTATTTTTAGGTAAATGTTCTTTCAGCCACTGCGCCATACGCTTTGCCTGTCGCTGCCCTTTTATACTGAGTTGACGCATATTATCTAGCTCGCCCAGTTCAAAATCCGCCTGTTCTGCCTCTGCATGGCGCCACAAGATAATATGGTCGAAGCTTAAATAAGATAGGTGTTTTGTAGCCATTCTATTCATCTACTTTATTGGGCAGAATAGTTTTTAATGTGAGCTTTTTGTGTGCTTATTTTTTTTGCACCTAGGTTAATCTGTTCAGTTTTATGCTCAGCATAAAGCTGTTTGTATCGCCCGTCCTCACTCAATACCCAAGCGTCCTCAACATCATCTAAGTAAGGCATCAGGCATTCCTGCATCACGCGCTCTTGCATGTTTGCGTCTAAAATTGGCCAGGCAATTTCGACGCGTCGCAGCATATTTCGGCTCATCCAATCGGCACTAGAAAGCCACATACGTTTGCTGGTTTGGCCATTTGTGCGATTGATTTCAAAATAGAAAATACGCGAATGTTCCAAAAAACGTCCTACGATTGAACGGATACGAATACGGCCATTCACATTTGGCGCGTCAATCGGCAAAATGCAGGCGCCGCGAATGACTAAATCGATTGATACACCTTGTTGCGCCGCGCCAATTAAAGCTTTTACCAACACATTATCGGTAAGTGAATTCATTTTTGCTATAATTTTAGCGTGGCCGCCCAACATACAAGCGCGTTTTGCTGCCGAAATTTGGCGTAACATGGTGGCTTGTAAGTTAAAAGGTGCCACCAATAATTGTCGCATGCGCGGCAAAGCAATTTGGCTGGTTAAATGCCTAAACACATATTCTATCTCGCGTGTGAGCGTTAAGTTGCTGGTGAGCATGCAGATATCGGTATACAACTTTGCGGTATTGGCATTGTAATTGCCCGTAGATACATGCGCGTAACGTACGATTCGATTAGTCCCCGGGCGCTTACCCTCTTGCCGCATGATTAGCAACATTTTTGCATGCGTTTTTAATCCCACCATGCCATATACAATTTGCGCGCCAATTGCCTCTAATGATTCTGCCCAGTTAATATTGGTTTCTTCATCAAAACGCGCTTTAATTTCTACCACAACCAATACTTCCTTGCCGCGCCGCACCGCTTCCTGCAATAAATTAAGCATGCGCATATCGCTGCCAGTGCGGTAAATGGTTTGTTGAATGGCTAATACTTTGGGATCATGTACTGCTTCATGTAAAAACTTAATCACCGCATCAAAACTTTCATAGGGCCGATGAATCAATACATCGCCTTGTTTTAATTGCGTAAAAAACGATTCGTCATGCTTTAATTGCTTAGGCCACACTGGATTAAACGGTGTGAATGCTAGATCGGCTCCAGTTGCATCTACCCCTTGAGCTAAACCTATTAATGAAATCAAACGACCCAAATTCACAGGCCCTTGCACGGGATAAAGCGATGCAGGCGTTAAGTTGAACTCATCTAGCAAAAAATCAGATAAATGTGCCACACAACTTTGCGACACTTCTAAGCGCACTGCTTCGCCAAATGGACGCTGCGCAAGTTCTTGGCGCAAGGCTTTAGGTAAATCACTCATATCATCTTCGTCCAGCGCTAAATCTGAATGACGCGTGACCCTGAATTGCGAATAACTTAATATGGTTTTTTGGCCAAATAAATCGGCCAAATGTGCGGCAATAATACTGGTTAAGGTGACAAATTGTTGCTGCTTTCCCTGATTGTTGGGCAACTGAATTACTCTGGGTAATACACGCGGCACACGGATAATATTAATACGCTGTGCGCTATCAGGCTTGTCTGGTGCTAGTTCTACAATAAAATGGAGCGCTTTGCTGGCCACTAATGGAAACGGATGCGAGCGGTCGAGCGCAATTGGTAATAGCAGTGGCTTGACATTATCTTCGAAATATTTAGCTACCCATTTTTTTTGCAACAAAGTGCGCTCGTAACCCGCAATAATATCCACACCAGATTGCTTTAAAGCAGGCATCAACTCATCATTAAAAATGGCGTATTGGCGGCTGATAATGACGTGGGCTTTTTCTGAAACCGCGTTAAAACTATGAATAGACACTGCCCCTTTTTTAAGCTTACGCTGCATCGCGTCTAACTGCGCTTCCATGCGCACTTCAAAAAACTCATCTAAATTAGAAGCAACAATGCATAAAAATTTTAAGCGTTCTAATAATGGATAATCTTGGCGTTGCGCTAGCGACAGCACACGTTCGTTAAAACTTAAAATGCTTAAATCGCGGTCTAGCAGTTTGGGTAGAGAAATGATCATAGGTGATTATCTTATGACAAATTTCCTGCTTAATTATGACATTTTTGTGAAATAACGCTTTTGCAAAAATAAAATAGCGTTTATAAACGATCAAGATGGTTTAACAAATACTCAGCATGCATCTGAATCGCTTCAACTTCTGTTGGCTCAAATCTTTCTACGTTTTTTGCCATCAAGGCAGTGCGCGGATTGCGCGCAAGAGTATCGTAATGTTTAATTAAAAAATGCCAATATAAAGTAGTCGTTGGGCAGGCTAGCGACCCGGTTTTAATATCTGGTTTGTATTTGCAATGATCACAATAATTGCTCATGCGCTTAATATAAGCGCCACTTGCCACATAAGGCTTGCTGGTAAATCGGCCACCATTGGCATACAAAGCCATGCCTGCAACATTTGGCAATTCAACCCATTCTATGGCATCCACGTAAACGGCCAAATACCAAGCTGCCACCTCGCGTGGATTTAATTCGGCCAAAATGCCAAACATGCCTGTTACCATCAAACGTTGGATATGGTGTGCATAGCCGTGTTGCATAGTGTCATGAATGGTTTGGCGCATACAGTTCATCTGCGTGTCGCCAGACCAATACCAGCTTGGTAAAGCGCGCTGATGACCATAGTGATTAGCTTCCGCCATTTGCGGCATATCCAACCAATATACGCCGCGAATAAATTCGCGCCAACCTAAAATTTGTCGAATAAAACCTTCTACACTAGCCAAAGATAAGGCATTAAGCTGTAATTGATTTTGTTGATACGCTTTCACCGCTGCTTGAATCACCTCACGCGGGTTTAATAATTTCAAATTAAGCGAAGTCGATAATAGTGAATGCCATAAATACGGGTTTTGAGATGGCACTTTAAATTGCCACATTGCATCTTGATGCGCACCAAAACCAGCTAATTTATGTTGAATGAAATCCTCTAAAAACTGCAAAGCCTGCTCACGAGAAATCGGCCAAATAAAATGGTTAAGTGAGCCAGGATGATTGGGGAAATGCTGCTCAACCAAATCAATGACTTGTTGAGTGATGGCATCTATATTCACTTTTGGCGCTGCAGGCATCTCTTGCGGCCCCGCTTTAGTGAAGTTTTTACGGTTTTCTGCATCGTAATTCCACGCACCACCAATTGGCTCGCTACCATGCATCAGCACGTCATATTTTTTGCGCATCATGCGGTAAAAAAATTCCATACGCAATTGTTTTGTGGATTTTTCACCCAGGCCAGCCCAACGCTTAAAATCGGCTTTTGAGCACATAAAATGTGTATCATCGCGAATCACTAATTGCGTATTGGTTTGTATACAAAGTGCCATTAAATCTTGCTCAAGCCGGTATTCGCCAGGCTCACAGATAATAATTTTTGAGGGTTTTAGGCTGTTAATATAATGCGCCCAAGCAGATTTTAAGTTCATAAAATCATGCTCGTCTAATTTAATATAAACAGGCGTCATCTGTTGATTATTAAGCAACTGCGCAAAATGGCGCATGGCAGATAAAAATAATACAATCCGCGCTTTGTGGCTCCAAACATGCGTGGCTTCAGCACTCGCTTCAACCATTAAAATTGCGTCTTGCGTAGCGTCAAAACCTTCTAGCGCAGGATTATCCAGGTTAAGCTGATCACCCAAAACAAGGACTAAATGGCGGATTTGGGTGTTGGTCACATTCATGTTTTTACTTGCCGACATTTATCTGAACAATATTTCACCGCATCCCAATTCTTTGCCCAAGCTTTGCGCCACGTCATTTCGCGCCCACACACAATACAGGGCTTACTCGGTAAATGACTTTTATTGCCTTTGAATGATAAAATTTTACGCACCAATTGCAGACTATTTGAGCAACACGAGGTTCAAGCAAAGGCGAGTTTTAATTCGTTTTAACCGATCATTTTGCGAATAGCCAGTTGTGCGGCTATAAATCCAAATGGTGCTGTTACACAGACACTTGAGCCATAGCCAGCACAGTTTAAGCCTGTAATGGAAGCAGAATTCACTTCACAAGTTGCATCTGGCTTCATCGCTTGCTCGTCTGAATAGACACACTCAATACCAAATTTTGCTGATTTTTTAGGGTTAAGTGTTTTAGCATCAAATGCCTTAGGAAAGGCATAATCGCGACGCAACTGATTGCGTATTTTTGATAATAACCTGTCACCCGTTACATGCGCCAAATCTGCGGCTTGAATACGTGTTGGATCGAGTCGTCCACCTGCGCTGCCTGCCATTATCAATGGTATATTTTGCTGTTTGCAGAAAACGGCCAGCGCAATTTTAGCTAGCGCGTCATCGATACAGTCCAATATTACATCGTACTCAACGCTTAAAATACTGGCAATATTTTCTGCGGTAATAAAATCTTCAATTTCGTGCACAACACATTGCGGATTAATGCTTAAAATACGTTCGCGCATTGCGCTCACTTTTGCTTTGCCAAATGCGCCATCCACCGCATGCAATTGGCGGTTCACATTGCTTTCTGCAATATTATCTAAATCTATCAAGCTAATATGACCTACTGCATTACGTGCCAGCGCTTCTGCTGCCCAGCTGCCCACACCGCCGATACCAATCACCGCGACGTGCGCAGCTTTTAATTTATTCAAGCCAATTTCGCCATACAAGCGCTTTACGCCGCCAAATCTGCGTTCATAGTCTAGCTCTTCCGTCATTGTTCTAATATCACAAACGCGGCGGCCAGGTTTTTCTCATCGCTAATACTGATATGGGTTTTTGTGATGTTTTTGAGTATTAAAAACGCTTGCAATTCTTTAGCCAAAACCAATATTGGCTTGCCTAAATCATCATGCGAAACCGCAATATTTTGAAAAGTAGCGGGTGCGCGCAAACCCGTACCAAGCGCCTTTGAAAAAGCTTCTTTGGCGGCAAAGCGCTTAGCTAAAAAACGCGGCTTGATACGCGATTGTTGATAGCTGGCGAGTTCACTTTGTGCCAAAATGCGTTGAGCAAAATCATCACCAAACTGTGCAATTGATGCCTCAATTCTGTTGACTTCTACAATATCGGTACCGATGCCAAAAATCATGCTTTTTTTATGGTTAAGTGAGATGCAGCTTCTTTCATCAGCGATTTCATCTCAGCAACCGCGTTATCCCAGCCTACAAAAATCGCGTGTGCAACAATGGAATGGCCAATATTTAACTCATCTAAACCTTCAATTTCTGCGATTTGATGCACATTATGGTAATGCAAACCATGCCCTGCGTTTACCATTAAACCAAGTTTTTTGGCATGCGCAACCGCTTGTTTGATACGGGCTAATTCAGTGATCTTTGCTGACTCAGTTTCTGCATCGGCAAAAGTACCTGTATGCAACTCAATTACCGGTGCGCCCATTTTTTTTGCGGCGTCAATTTGCGCGATATCGGGGCCAATAAATAATGAAACGCGAATACCATGTGCGGCTAATTTTTCACAAGCAGCTTTTACTTTATCAAAATGCACAATTACATCCAAACCGCCCTCTGTGGTGCGTTCTTCGCGGCGCTCTGGCACCAAACACACATCTTGCGGCTTGACTTGGCAAGCAATGCCAATCATTTCATCGGTGACGGCTACTTCTAAATTCATTTTTGTTTGCAACAAGGGGCGTAGCGCAAAAATATCCGCATCTTGCATATGGCGGCGATCTTCGCGCAAATGTAGCGTAATGCTATCCGCACCTGCTTGCTCTGCACGTAATGCCGCTTGCACCACGCTAGGATATTTTGTACCCCGCGCTTGGCGAATAGTTGCAACGTGGTCAATGTTGACACCTAATTTAATCATGTTGTCATTTTCTATAATGCTTGTAGATCTATCAAAAGTTGTCTGGTATGTAAGGGCTTTTCGCCTAAATAATGCGCCAATAAATAACGCATTAATTGCTTACTTTGATTTTGTGTTTGCGAGTCCGCATAGTCATCTTTTGCCATATTGAGTAAAGTTAATCCGCTTAATTGTACGCCATTTTTAGTCACACCAAGTTCGCATGCGCCATACTCCGCTTCATAGCGATAACTTTTACCTGCTAAAATCTCAAGGTCGTTTTCGTCTGTTAGCAAAGGCACAGCGTAACCCATTTCTTGCAATAATTTCAGCTCAAATCGGCGCAAAATGATGGCTAGATTTCTAGCGTGAACTATCGCTTTACTCTCTTCCGCTTTACCCTCTTCTGAATCTTGAATACTTGCCAATGTTTTAAGCGTGAAGTCATAATATTCAAATAGATTTTCATGCGCATCTTCGCGTGGCAACAAGCGTAATAAAAGCTCATTCATATAAAAACCACACATCAGCGCCTCGCCTTTAAGCAGCGTTAAGCCAGCGTGCCAATCTAGGCTGTGTAAGGTTTTAAGCTCATTTTTGCCAGACCACGCACCAGAAAGTAGCTGAAAAGATTGCAACATGCCGCGCATGGCAGAGTGCGGCCTGCGCGCACCTTTAGCAACCGCTGCAATGCGCCCAAATTGCTGACTGAACAATTCCACCACTAAGCTGGTTTCTTTGAAAGGATAAGTGTGCAACACATACACGGGCTGATTCGCTACGCGATAATCGCTGATTTTTGGATGATTAATTGCCACGTCGAAATTAAAATATACCCAAAGTTAACGCGCTAATTGGCTCAAACTTTGCAACATTTCATCTTGCGCTTTTTGAATCAGCAAGGGCATTAACATTTGGGCACCTGAGAATAGAATCATGGCATATTTGATTGATTCATCCGCTTGAATCGGCGTAAATTTGCCAAACCCATAACGCGAATTACGCATTAACTGCCAGCCGCCTTTGGGTTCCGCGTATTCTGGTTTGTCAAAATAGTGTTTGATGTCTTCGCTGGTGATACTTTTCAAGGGGTAATCGCCGTTATCAGCCAAAATCACCCAGCCCATTTCGCCATTTTTACCAGTGTTTTTCAGCTGATACAAATACCAGTCATCGTCTTCGTATAACAAATGAAAGACATTATTAATACTGCCAGTTTTGCGATTGGTTGCGTAATAAATACCTGCGTCACCCAACTCAATTGGCTTGCCATAAATGGGTAGATTAAAAACATTGTGTTCAGACATTGCTTATCGCCTAAATTTAATCGCTTTATTTAAATCATGCATTCAATACAGCGGGTTAATAACCCAAGCTTTTTAATGCCCTTTCGTCGTCCGCCCAGCCACCTTTTACTTTCACCCATGTTTCTAAATACACTTTACTGCCAAATAACTTTTCCATATCTTGACGCGCTTCGGTGGAAATTTGTTTCATTTTTTCACCACTTTTACCAATTAACATGGGTTTTTGACTGTCTTTATCCACGATAATTGCCGCAAATATGCGACGCAAGCCTTTAACCGTTTCAAATTTTTCTATTTCTACAGTCACCGCATATGGGATTTCATCGCCCAATAATCGAAATATTTTTTCGCGGATGAGTTCTGCGGCCAAAAATCGCTCGTTTTTGTCGGTTAACTCATCTTCACCATAAATCGCTGGCTGTTCTGGTAAGTATTGACGCGTGGTTTCAAGCAACTCATCCAAATGAAGGCTTTTTTTCGCGCTCACAGGAATAATGCCCACAAACGGATGTAGCAAATCAAAATCTTGAATCAGGGGCAATAAATTATTCTTGTCGCCCATTAAATCGGCTTTATTCACCACGAGCAATACGGGTTTATCTGTTGGTAATAAACTTAATACTTTTGTGTCCGCTTCGCCGAGTTTCATGGGCTCTATCACAAACAGCACCACATCCACTTCGGTCAGCACTTGCGTGACGGTTTTGTTTAAGCCTTTATTGAGCGCATTCAGATGTTTTTGCTGGAAACCTGGCGTGTCTACAAACAAAAATTGTGTGTCTTTGGTGGTATGAATACCCAGCAAACGATGGCGCGTGGTTTGCGCTTTACGCGAGGTAATGGCTAATTTCATGCCTAAAATATGGTTAAGTAAGGTTGATTTACCCACATTAGGTCGGCCTACAATGGCAACCGTACCGCAGCGATATGCGCGATTAACTTGGCTGGTTAAATTGGTAGGATTTGAATCTATTGTCATGTATTGGTTTCTACTTTATATCGCGCAAAAGCGCTAAGCATTAATTTTTGCTAAGGCCAGTTGTGCCGCACGCTGCTCAGCAATGCGACGGCTAGTACCTTCACCCGTTGTCAAAATGGCCAAATTTTTAATCTCGCAGGCCACCTTAAAGGTTTGTGCATGCGCTTCACCTTCAATTAACACCACATGATAATCGGGCAAATCCATTTTTTTGCTTTGCAGATACTCTTGCAATTGTGATTTGGCATCTTTATCGATTATTTTTGGATCAATATCATTGAGCTTATCTTTGAACAGTGTTAATACTAATATTTCGGCTGCATCATAGCCACCATCCACATAAACCGCACCAACAATCGCTTCAAGCGCATCGGCCAAAATGGATGGTCGGCGCCAGCCTGCACTTTTTAATTCGCCCTCACCCAATTTGAGTGATTCACCAATATTCAGTAATAATGCGATTTCGCACAGCGTGGACTCTTTTACTAATTGCGCACGCAAACGACTTAAACCACCTTCTGGCAGTTTATTAAATCGATTATAAAGCTGGTTAGCGATAATAAAATTGAGCGCGCCGTCGCCCAAAAATTCTAAACGCTCGTTGTTGTTGGCAGAATAACTGCGATGCGTAAGCGCCTGCGCAAGTAGCGCCAAGCTTTTAAATGAATAGCCAATACGATCAGCAATATTGTCTTGGGGACTATCAATCGTCATTTTAAATAAGGCTAGGTCAGGTTTATTTAGCCGAAGTTGTATAAAAATCCAACAAAGCGCTGGCGTTCGCCATAATGGGCACAACTACTTGATATTCGGCCTTGATAACATTGCCTGCATCTGTTTTTTCCACGATTAAATCGGCACCTCTGATGCGGCGAATATCATCGATGGAGGCAGATTTGTCGAAAGCTAGCGCAATGTCTTTTTTGCTCATGCTATTAAAATTAGCGTCATTGGCTATTTTCTTTACTGCGTTTTTAACATTCATAAACTCTAAGTAAGCAGGGCCTAATTTTAAGCCCAGCATCGCAAAGAAAACAATGGCGCCAATCACAATCAACGCGCCAATAAATGTTCCACCTTTTTGATGGTTAAGTTGATGTATATAGTGCATATTTATTCCCCCAAATAATCGATTTGAATTGATGTATTAAAACTATTGGATTTTCGTCCCAATTCTGCCAAATTGATCAAAATTAAACCAGATAAAAAATGCTTTGCCGACTAAATTATGTTCTGGCACAAAACCCCACACACGGCTATCGGCGCTATTATCGCGATTATCGCCCATGGCAAAATAATGCCCTGCAGGCACAGTGATGGTTTCGCCATTTTGCAACTTTTCACCCAAGGAGCCCGACGGATATTGATTGGGAATATCATGGATTAAAATATCATGCGTTACATCCACCAATTGCTCTACCGATTGTTGCGCTGTCATACTGTTTTCTTGCTGGCTGCCATCCACATCTTTAAAAGACATTTTATAAGTATAGTCATTTACAAAAGCCACTTGTAATTTTTTACCGTTGATAATTAGTTGTTTATCTTGGTATTGAATGCTATCGCCCGGTAAACCAACTACGCGCTTGATATAATCAATGGTTGGCTCTGGCGGATAATGGAACACAAATACATCACCGCGCCTGGGTTGATTCATTTTCACAAAAGTATGATTGAGCACAGGTACGCGCAAGCCATAGGTAAATTTATTGACTAAAATATAATCGCCTGCAAGCAAGGTTGGCATCATGGAACCCGATGGAATTTTAAACGGCTCGACCAAAAACGAACGCAACGTAAACACCAATAAAATAACAGGGAAAAAGCTTTTACTATATTCCACGTACCAAGGATCAGCTTGATTGCCACGGTTTTTGCGTAACACCCAAATATCCAGTAACCAGATTAAACCCGTTACTACCAATATTGCAATCATAAACAAAGCAAAATACATGCGCTGATACCCTTTTTATTTAATTTTTTTACTTATCTTCAAGTTTTATTTATCTTCAAGTTTTATTTATCTTTAAGTTTTATTTATCTTCAACTCTTAATATGGCTAAGAACGCCTCTTGCGGAATTTCTACATTACCCACTTGCTTCATGCGTTTTTTGCCTTCTTTTTGCTTATCCAACAATTTACGTTTGCGCGATACATCGCCACCATAACATTTTGCAATCACGTTTTTACGCATGGCTTTTACGGTTTCACGCGCGATAATATTAGCACCAATTGAGGCTTGAATTGCCACATCAAACATTTGGCGCGGAATCAGTTCGCGCATTTTCGCCGCGACTTCACGGCCACGATACACACTATTGGCGCGGTGTACAATCAAACTCAGTGCATCCACGCGCTCACCGTTCACCATAATATCCAACTTAACTAAATCGGCGGCACGAAATTCCAAAAATTCGTAATCCATTGAAGCATAGCCACGTGATACCGATTTTAATTTATCAAAAAAATCCAACACTACTTCGTTTAACGGCATTTCATAGCTCAGCATTACCTGTCTACCCATATATTGCATATTTTTTTGTATGCCGCGCTTATTGTTACAAAGCGTCATCACTGGTCCTACGTAATCTTGTGGCATCAATAAATTGACATTAATCACTGGCTCGCGCGTTTCTTCCACGCGTGAAGGCTCTGGCAGGCGTGATGGATTTTCAATCTGCACCACTGAGCCATCTTTTAATAATAATTCATACACCACTGTAGGCGCGGTGGTAATCAAATCCATATCATATTCGCGCTCTAAACGCTCTTGCACGATTTCCATATGCAGCAAGCCTAAAAAGCCACATCTAAAACCGAAACCTAAAGCGGTCGAATTTTCAGGTTCAAATAGAAGAGAAGCGTCGTTTAAACTCAACTTTTCTAGCGCGGTTCTTAACGCTTCAAATTGATTGGATTCTACTGGATAAAGCCCTGCAAATACCTGCGGCTTAACTTCTTTAAAACCAGCTAAGGCTTCTGCGGCTGGCTTAGTAGCTAAGGTCACTGTGTCGCCCACTTTGGCACTGGCAAGCTCTTTGATACCCGCAATAATAAAGCCTACTTCACCTGCGGATAGTGCTGTTTTTTGTAACGATTTTGGCGTAAATACACCAACCTGTTCACATAAAAACTCAGTGCGCGTTGCCATTAAACGAATTTTATCTTTTGGCTTAAGTACGCCATCAACCACGCGCACCAACATGACCACGCCCACATAATTATCAAACCAAGCATCAATGACCAATGCTTTTAGTGGCTTCGTCACATCGCCCACAGGCGGCGGCACTTTTTTAATGACTGCTTCCAGCACGTCGCGCACGCCCAAACCTGTTTTGGCTGAACATAACACGGCATCGCTGGCATCTACACCTATCACGTCTTCAATTTCTTGCTTAACACGTTCTGGGTCAGCAGAAGGTAAATCAATTTTGTTTAAAACTGCCGTTACTTCTACGCCTAAATCTAGCGCAGTGTAACAATTGGCGACACTTTGAGCCTCAACGCCTTGACTGGCATCAACGACTAATAATGCACCTTCGCAGGCAGAAAGTGAGCGCGAAACTTCATAACTAAAATCCACATGGCCTGGCGTGTCAATTAAGTTTAGCTGATAAGTTTCGCCATCATCGGCCTTATAGTGCAAAGCCGCCGTTTGCGCTTTAATGGTAATGCCGCGCTCGCGTTCAATATCCATGCTGTCCAACACTTGCGCTTCCATTTCTCGGTCTTCCAAGCCACCGCACAGATGAATAATACGGTCGGCTAGCGTTGATTTGCCGTGATCAATGTGGGCAATAATAGAGAAATTTCGAATGTTTTTCATGGTTAACTTTAAGCTTGTAACAACTTTTTAATCAGACTTTTCTGACTACTTAATAAAAAGATAAGGCGCCTAAAGCGCCTTTTGCATTTGGCGTGATTTTACTACAAATGCTTGATTAGTTTAAATTTAATTGCGGGCTTTATAACGATTTGCCAATAACATTTGTGCATGATACGGGCTTTCGTGCCCACAGTTACCTTACTGCAAATCATGCTAGCCTTGCAAGCGAACTGGCCAATCCATTTTCTGCGCTTTGCCGCAGCATTCCTGTACAGGCGCACTCATAAATGAGCGGTTTTAATCATTAACTTACTGCCGCTCATTAATAGATACAAGAATGCTATGGCAGTTTTAAGCCCTGCTTGCATCGCACAACCATATTAATTATAATGAGAATCATTCTTATTAATATATAGATACAATCTAAAATGCTTTCATTACACTCAAAAAAATGTCGTCAGTTTTCAAATTTTAAAATTAAGCCTGTCCATTTTGCAGTGCTACTAATTGCCAGTTCTTTAGCGGCGCAAAGTGAGATAGCACAAGCTGCTGTTGAAGATATTGCTGTTAACTCAGATGAAACTGTAACGCTACCTGATGTCACCGTGTCATCAACAACCGAAAAAGAAACCGCAACTGGACCAGTCAATGGTTATATTGCCAAAAAAAGTGCGACATCAACCAAGACCGACACGCCAATTATTGAAACAGCACAATCTATTTCGGTGATTACAAAAGAGCGATTACAGGCTCAAGGCGCTAATGATTTAGGTCAAGCGCTACGCTATACGCCAGGTGTGCAAGGCGAGCCATTTGGCGTAGAGCCAAGATTCACCTTTTTGCGTATTCGTGGTTTCGATGCCTCTACTACTGGATTATTTCGAGATGGGCTTAAATTAAGCAACCCAGGCTTTTCAATTAGTTACGGTTTAGAGCCTTACGGCTCTGAGCGCATTGAAGTTATGCGCGGCCCAGCCTCAGTTTTGTATGGGCAAGCCAGCCCTGGTGGCTTGGTGAACTATGTCACCAAACGCCCAACTCAGAACATGGTGAATGAATTTGCTGTGCAACTGGGTAGTTTTGACCGTAAACAAACAACGTTAGATGTTGGCGGCAATATTGATGATGCAGGCGCGTTAAGTTACCGCTTGACTGGTCTGGTACGCGACAGCCAAACGCAGTTGGATTATGTGAATGATGACCGTGTATATATTGCGCCATCGTTGACCTGGAAGATTAGCGATGCCACCAACATCACCTTTTTATCGCATTATCAAAAAGACGATACGAGGTCATCTCAGGCATTACCCGCAAACGGTACGTTATTTAGTAATCCGGACGGCAATATTTCTTTAGATACTTTTACTGGCGAGCCCAATGTGGATCGCTATGAGCGCGAAGAACTCGCACTGGGCTATTTGTTTGAACATCAATTTAACGACAATTTAACTTTTCGCCAAAATACGCGCTATTTAAAATCAGATCTAGACGATATTTCTGTGTTTAGCCTGTCAGTTAACCCAGACCAGCGCACTGTCAATCGTGGATTCTTTAAGAATTTAGGCAAACTCGCTAGTTATACCATCGATAATCAATTGCAATATACGTTTAATACAGGTGCCCTCGCACATACCTTGCTAGGTGGTTACGATTATCAGCACATTGATTTGGATTCATTTCAAGCATTTGGCGGCGCGCCTTCGTTGGATATTTTTAATCCGGTTTATGGTGCAGCAGTGGCAGACGCTGCGCCATTTAGAAATGACAACACCACACAAATACAAAGTGGCGTTTACCTACAAGATCAAATTAAATATGATCAATGGCATTTTTCTTTGGCCGGCAGATATGATGCCGCAGAAACTATCACAAAAAATAGGTTAAGTAATGGCAGAACAAAACAAACAGATGACGAATTTACCGGAAAATTGGGTGCTTTATACCAATTCGATAATGGCATATCGCCCTACTTTAGTTACTCTGAATCGTTTTTACCCGCATTGGGAACCGATTTAAATGGACAAGCCTTTAAACCAGAAAATGCCAATCAATATGAGGTTGGCGTTAAATATCAGCCAATTAATCAGCGCAGTTTTATTGGTATAGGGGTATTTGAATTGACGCGAGAAGATTTTCTGCAAACGAATCCTGCCACATTTGCGCAGGAACAAAGAGGTGAAGCAAAATCAACGGGCTTAGAAATTGAAGGGCTGGCCAATTTTAATGAAAATTTAGATTTTATTTTCAACTACACCATTATGGATGTTGAAGTGACCAAAACTAACGATTTAACCGAGCAAGGCCAACGTCCCGTGCAAACCCCTGCGCAACTTGCGTCGATATGGGCAGATTACCATTTTAAAGGCGGCACGCTCAATGGCTTAAGTACCAGCTTAGGCGTCCGCTATATTGGTTCATCATTTGGAGATGCGCAAAATACCGCAAAAGTACCTGCGGTCACTCTATTTGACGCGGCAATTCGTTACGATTGGAAAAATGCACGTCTGGCGATAAATGCACAAAATTTGTTCAATAAAGAATTCATTGGCTCGGCCTTTGTGCGCGGAACTGATGCATTTGCAGTCACTGGTCAAGAACGCACAGTCAATGCCACACTCACTTACAGATGGTAATGATTTAGTAACATTAAATGTAACAAGCGCATTTTAAAATTTGGTACGCCGCGCATAAATGGATTAGCGATGCACGCACTGGTGAAATGCTCAGCGCTTATCCTGTTAATGAAGGCATCATGAATATCATTTTGTGTTTACATATTGACCTATTTGCAGGTTTATGTGGCATGCTGTTTTTGGGATTTATGGGATTTTTGCTGCTGTTATCGCTTATTTCAGGCGTAGTTTTATACGGATGAGATATGCACCGACTCAAGTTTGGCACAGTCTGACATCATCAGTCCACACGCTTAAAGTGGCTGGATTTACACAATCTGATTGGCATTGTGCCGCTAGCTTGGTTACTGGTGGTCGGGCTTACTGGCGAAGTTAATACTTTATCTATCCCCATTTTTATCACTGGCAATCCACGCAACTGGCCGAGATGGCCAAACCTTATCCATACCAATCGCCATCCACTACATTTGATGATTACGGCGGCATGCCAGTTAAATTAATTTGGGCTTATCCCTTGATTCAATTTGGCTAGTTTTATTGGGTTAACTATTGCGCGGCTAGATGATAGTTGGTGGAGAAATATTTCTTATCTACTACTCACTACGCCAATCATCATCAGCTGCAGGTATTTGCATGCTAAATTATGGAAACGAATTAAGCTAACAAATCGATAATATTTTCAATTAAACCAACTCTATCGATAACACAAACAAAAAAATCCTCCCAAGCTTGAGAGGATTTTTTGGTTATTACTCACTGGCTTTAAACAACAGTGATAGCTAATTATTTAGTTACCTTAATCGGTACGTATAGCGTATTTTCACCACGCAGCACCAATACCGCCACTGTTTTACCCACCGCGACAGCGTTAATTTGTTTATTAAACTGCTCTACACTCTGGCTTTCTGAGTTATTCAAACCCAAAATCACATCGCCGCGCCGTAGACCAGCTTGCGCTGCTGCGCCTGTACTTTCCAGCACTAGCAAACCATTTTTGCCATTGAGTTTTTTCTTTTGTATCGGGGTTAATTCTTTTAAGATTAAGCCAATTTTATTCGCCTCTGCTTTTGCTGGCGTTTTGCTTGGCGTTATCGCTTCATTTGGATCAGTCGGCATTTCACCCACTGTAACGATCAAGTTTTTAGTTGCGCCTTTACGCAGAATTTCAACTGGCGCTGCTTTGCCTGGCTTAATCGCACCGACTACGCGTGGCAAATCACTTGAGCTAACAATCGGTTTTGCGTCAAATTTGGTAATGACGTCACCCGCTTCTAAACCACCTTTATCAGCGGGGCTACCTTTTTCAACACCTGCAACCAAGGCGCCGTTGGTATTTTTCATGCCAAAAGAATCCGCTAGTTCTTTAGTTAATTCTTGTATGGCAATGCCCAACCAACCACGTGTGATTTTGCCTGTGGCTTTGAGCTGATTCGAAATATCAATGGCCACATCAATCGGAATTGAGAATGACAAGCCGACAGAACCGCCGCTACGACTGTAAATTTGAGAGTTAATGCCCACCACTTCACCTGCCAAATTAAACAGTGGGCCACCTGAATTGCCTGGATTAATGGCAACATCGGTTTGAATAAATGGCACAAAATTTTCTTGCGGCAAAGCCCGGCCTTTTGCGCTCACAATACCTGCGGTCATGGTGTTTTCTAATCCAAACGGTGAGCCGATAGCAGCCACCCATTGCCCCACTTTTAAGCTATTTGGGTCGCCAATCGTGACCTTGGGTAAATTAGTCGCCTCAATTTTAATCAGCGCTACATCGGTGCGCCTAT
This sequence comes from Methylotenera sp., assembly GCA_046594885.1. Lineage (GTDB taxonomy): Bacteria > Pseudomonadota > Gammaproteobacteria > Burkholderiales > Methylophilaceae > Methylotenera_A. The sequence goes on from JBKJRD010000046.1 coordinate 24,998, forward strand.
CAAAACCAATCGTTTTGGCTTTAAATTCACGCTTATCGGATAATTTTACCGTTACTTCATCTGCTTCACTCACCACGTGGGCATTCGTTAGAATATAGCCATCACTACTAATGATGAACCCCGAACCTAAGGAAGAGGTTTTATACTCTTGTTCGCCTTGGCCTGGATTACCAGGGTTGCCAGGAATGCCTGGAATACCAAAGCGCTTGAAGAACTCCTGCATATTTTCATCGTTGGGCATACCAGGAAAAGGCATACCGCTATTGCCACCGCCCTGCAAAACTTGCGTCACACTAATATTCACTACCTCTGCGCCGTGTTTTTCGGCCAGTTGGGTAAAGTCGGGTAAATCTGCTGCATTTGCTACAGCATTAAAATTACTCACAACCAACATAACACTGATCACCAATGCAGATATCGAACTTTTTAACATCTAATTTCCTTAAATTATTGAATTGATAAACGCTTATCACAAACTCTTAATGCTGACTTAACACATAAAAATAGCCAATAATGCCAAAAATCTATTCTGCTTGTTGCATGGCTAAGCGCAAGATCACTGGCTGCTGATCTGAAAAATAGCGGCTAGCAGCAGTGTGGCCTTTTACCCAAATAAACCCCAGTGCTAATCCAACAACTGCACCAAACATTGCCGCGGCATTAGTGTGCAGCAACTCATTCATTAATATGGCGCCAATCATCATGGTTACAAGTGGCACCATATACAGCAATAATGCACTTCTCAGTAATGCGCGCTCGTTAATACCCACAATTACGCTATCGCCTACTTTTGCATTGATACGATTTTGCGCTTTAAATGCGGTTGATTGATGCGCGAATAGCTTGCCCCAAATTGAATTACCGCAGCCACGTGTTTTGCCGCATAAGCCACAAGCTATCTTGCGCTCAATTTCAAGTGTGGCGGTGGAATCGCTTAAGTTATGATTGTTATTACTGATGGAGAGGATAACGGCACGTTCTTCTATCATGCTTTTTACCGATTTATATAGGTTAACTATTTATTGAGTGCCGTTTGTTTTTTAAAACTAACAGCGCGGGCAATTTGTTGCACAGTGGCTAAAGGCACTTCGCCTACCACCATCACTTGATACCCATCGACTACATTGGCACAAATATTAGTCGAACCAATTAAATGGTGTCCAATTTTTGCACGCTTGCCTTTTGCAACTGGCTCGATAAATAAAGAAACCGAGGCGATGCCATCAGAAAATATTAGCTGATTAATCGGTGTAGATTTACCATTCACATTTAATTCAATGTGATCCACTTTCATATAGCCAGGCGGCAGCTCTGCTAGAATCCAGTCTGTGTGCACACGATTAAGTAGCGCAACGTCTTCCATTTCATATTTTTTGGTCAAATCGATAGTCGGTTGAAACCAATTTAAATCTTGCGAGTTCATCATACTTAACTCTTGAAAAGTTATCTGTTCTAAGGTCTCATTTTTGTCATTTATCAACGTCATTTTGACCAGCAAACCAAACTCAGTATCTGTCCAGATTTTGTAACTGTAGCGAAACGCATCTTTAGGAATTAAATCGACAATCTGAGCTGGACGTCCTGCTACAAAATCTGGCCTGCCTAAACGGGCAGCATAACTCTGTTTTAAAGATTGTAAATTAACCGGCAAAATAGCAGGGAAAAGGTTTTGCCCGCGGCGTTTTTCAATAATGACTTTATCATTTTTAGGGTGAAAAATAACAATGTCACTACCTTGACTAAACACCTCGCGCGGATGGCTGGCTAGCTTTTTGTCTGTCACGCGATTGTCTAAAACTAAATTGCGCGTTAACTCTTGCCCTGCATTATTCATGTGCGTAATTTGCACTGAGCGTGCCTGGTTACCATTTTGATAAACAAAAACGCCTTGATAATTTAACTCACGCGCTGCAAACGCTGCTTTTTGTAAAACTAGCCAAGCATCGTCTGCTGCTACACTCGACAAACTTAAGCTGGTTAAAAATGCAGCAAATACAAGTCTTAACATGGTTGTTTATTGGCCAGCTGCATGATTGACATTCTGAATGTAATAAGCCGCTCCATTAGGCGCTGCAGCATGATGCGCTTCTATATATTCCAACGGCATACTTTGCGCAATTTCAACAGGAGATGCGTTATCGGCATCTGTTAACTGTTGTTGCAATACCATTAAACCAACAAACATGACCGCTGCAACCGACGCGGCCACCGACCATGCCTGATTTGACTGGAAAAAGCCTAATTTCGCCCTGTCAGAATTTGGTAAGTCAATGGTATTTGGCACCAACACCGTCGGCTCGAGACTCAAAGCGTTAATCACTCGCGTACTAAAGTCGTGGCTTAAATACAGCTCGTTGCGCATCGCATCACCAATTAAATGATAGTGATGCCAACAGTCTTTGAGCTCACCACCTGATTTCACTGACCTAATCAGGTGCTCGGCGTTTTCAACATCAAACTCACCGTCGATTAATGCAGATAATTGATCTTTCATTGTTAACCTCTAAATCTGTATCGTATTAATAACACTATTTAAAAAACGCAATGCTTGAGTCGCCATTGAATTTTACCTATAGCTACCAGCGCTTGCCGTCTGGTGTATCTAAAAGCGGCCTTAATTTTAATGCGATGGTTTCGCGCGCTCTGAATATACGTGAGCGCACTGTGCCAATTGGGCATTGCATTAATGTCGCAATTTCTTCATAACTTAAACCCTCTAACTCGCGTAGGGTAATCGCAGTGCGCAATTCTTCTGGCAAACTGGCTACAGTGTCATTCACCGTCTGCGCAATTTGCTTGGTCATCATGGACGTTTCTGGCGTTTCCATGGTGCGCATTTCACTGCCGTCTTCAAAGTTTTCAACATCTTCAATTTCAACGTCTTGCAGTACTTGCGGCCTGCGACCCATTGAGACCAAATAGTTTTTTGCCGTATTGATACCGATACGATACAACCAAGTGTAAAAAGCGCTATCGCCTCTAAAATTATGTAAGGCGCGGTAGGCTTTAATAAATGATTCTTGCACCACATCTTCAACTTCCGCTTGGTCACGAATCATGCGCGAAAGCAAACGCCCAAGCTTACGGTGGTATTTTTCTACCAACATGCCGAATGCTTTTTTATCACCTTGTTGCGCACGCTCTACCAATACTTGGTCAAGCTCACGGTTGCCTATTACAGCGTTATTGATTGGCTTATCAGCCATTAATTCACCATTCCCATTTTGATTCGTTTTATAGCCCGCATTATACGCTTGCGGAGCAGGTTCTACGAAACTTGAACGGGATAACGCTTCAATTTTGCTTGTTTGTAACATTTGTATCCTCCAGAATAACGCGTTACTTTTGCCAATATTGTACACATTTTTATATTACTAGCTTATGGTGAAAGACCTAGATAAACTCTTATAAGTTCATTCATTTACACGAGTTTATGTCACAACAATTTGATGTTCTTATTATTGGCAGCGGTCTAGCTGGTTTAACTATGGCACTGCAAGTGGCAGATGTGAAGCGCGTATGCTTAGTGAGCAAACGCGAAATGTCTGATAGCGCTAGCAGTTGGGCGCAAGGCGGTATTGCCGCGGTGCTCAATAGTGACGATACGATTGAAGAACATATTCAAGACACGTTAATTGCAGGTGCTGGATTGTGCGATGTGGAAGTCACGCGCATGGTTGCCACTCAAGGATTTGATGCAATTGAATGGTTAATCAATCAAGGAGTTGAATTTACTCGCGAGGCCGATAATATTAATTATCACTTAACGCGCGAAGGCGGCCATAGCCACAGGCGCGTGGTTCACGTGGCCGATGCGACTGGCCAAGCGGTACAAAAAACCTTAGCGCAAAAAGTGCGTGAACATGCCAATATCACTTTGCTAGAAAACCATATTGCTATTGATTTATTAACGGCTAAGAAGCTGCATAAACAGACCGAAAATAATCAATGTATGGGCGCTTATGTGCTAGATAACAGCACTGGAAAAGTGCTAACAATCGCCGCGCAACAAACTGTTTTAGCCACTGGCGGCGCTGGCAAGGTTTATTTATACACCACTAATCCCGATGTCAGCACAGGTGACGGTATTGCCATGGCGTGGCGCGCGGGTTGCCGCATTGCCAATATGGAATTTATTCAATTTCACCCGACTTGTTTGTATCATCCGCATGCAAAATCTTTTTTAATTTCTGAGGCAGTGCGTGGCGAAGGCGGCTTGCTTAAGCTGGCCGATGGCACGCGTTTTATGCCCGAACACGATGCACGCGAAGAATTAGCGCCGCGCGATGTGGTGGCACGTGCGATTGACTTTGAAATGAAAAAACGCGGTTTAGATTGTGTTTATTTAGATATCACGCATAAACCAGCCGCGTTTATCCAAGAACACTTTCCCAATATTTACGCACGCTGCTTAGAATTAGGCATTGATATTACCAAGCAAGCCATTCCTGTTGTACCTGCTGCACATTACAGTTGCGGCGGCGTGATGACAGACTCAGCTGGCGCAACGGATATCGACTGCCTTTACGCAATTGGCGAAACCGCTTGCACTGGCTTGCATGGCGCCAATCGATTAGCGAGTAACTCTTTACTAGAGTGTTTGGTATTTGCACAAGCGGCTGCACAAGCGATATTAAATGCGCCTAATCAAGACTTTGGCCCCTTGCCACAGTGGGATGAAAGCCGCGTGACCGATGCCGATGAAGAAGTATTAATTACGCATACTTGGAATGAGCTGCGCCGTTTTATGTGGAATTATGTGGGTATTGTGCGTACCAATAAACGCCTCAGTCGCGCCTTGCATCGCATTCATATGTTGCGTGATGAGGTGCATGAGTTTTACAGCAATTTTAGAGTCAGCAACGATTTAATCGAACTACGCAACTTATTGCAAGTGGCTGAATTAATTGTAAAAAGTGCGATTGAGCGCCACGAAAGTCGTGGTTTGCATTACAGTAAAGATTATCCAGAATTATTAGATGAAGCGATTCCTACCGTGTTAGAGCCTTCAAAATACTACAGCTTACTGGATAGTAAACACGGGCATTGAGCCAAGCTTGTATTTGCGCCATCTTGTTATTTTTTGCCTGTTTTTAAGTGTTAAGTCTTTCATTTATGCTAGTGACTTAACCCCTAAAATCACTTACTTTTATGATGGCGACACCGTTAAAATTAAAGATGCATTCAGCGAATACAAATTACGCTTAAGCGATATCGACCCGCCAGAACGTAATCAACGCTACGGTAAAACGGCGCGCCGCGCGCTCATTCAATTATGCGAAAACGCCGATGAGCTTTCCCACTTTGCGTTGATATCT
>JBKJRD010000074.1:0-55082 GCA_046594885.1 Methylotenera sp.
TTAATGCCTTGGCGAATCCACACTTCTTCTTGCGCTAAAAATTTATCAAATTTAGCGGCATGGGTTTCTTCCACCGCAATCAGCTCTTCTTTTTTAATTTGATAATTGGAAAAATTGCCTGCAAAATCGGTTAACTTACCGCGATCAAGCTCGGTAATGCGGGTGGCTAGGCGATCTAAAAAACGTCTGTCATGGGTAATAAATAATACGCTACCTTGAAAGTCTAATAGCAAGTCTTCCAGCCATTCAATCGCTGCTAAATCCAAATGGTTAGTTGGCTCGTCTAATAACAATACTTCAGGTTCGGCCACCAGTGCGCGGCCCAGCGCAACACGTTTACGCCAGCCGCCAGATAGGGTTGAAACCAAGGCATCAGCATCCAGTTTTAGCCGCGTTAATACCGTTTCAACCCGAGATTGCGCCGCCCAACCATTTTGTATGTCTAAATCGTGTTGCAAATGCTGCATTTTTTCCATCAATAATTCAATATCGGCATCAGGCATGCCCATGTCATGCGTGACTGCGTGATAATCGATAATCGTTTGTTGTAGCGCGCCCAAACCTTCTGCCACCGCTTCAAAAACGGTATGCGTTGTATCCAATTCGGGCTCCTGCGGCACATAAACCACGCGCGCATTGGGCGCACGCCACACGGTGCCGTCATCTAACTTAATGCTGCCAGCAATGGCTTTAAGTAAGCTAGATTTGCCTGCACCATTGCGCCCAATTAAACCCACGCGTTCGCCAGCATCAAGTTGAAATGCAGCATGGTCGAGCAGCGCATGATGGCCAAAGGCAAGGCTGGCGTTATCTAATGTAATAAATGGCATATTGGCTTACTTTCTTGTCGCTTAATTGATTAATGTTCTATCGTGTTTCTTTGTTTAACATGGCGCGAATGCTGGCCATTTTAGACTTTCCATAATCTTTGCTTGCCTCGGTATCGATATTAAAAGGATTACCAAAATGGCGAATATCGGCGCTTGGCAGCTCAGCAATAAAACGGCTTGGCTCGCACATTTGCACTTCACCTGCGCGTTTACGCTTTTTGCACCACGATATATTTAACGATTTTTGCGCGCGGGTAATACCCACATACATCAAGCGGCGTTCTTCCTCAATTTTAGTAGGGTCAATTGCGCTTAAATCAATACTTTCGCGGTGCGGCAATATACCTTCTTCTACACCAATTAAAAATACATGGCCAAATTCTAAGCCTTTGGCTGCATGCAATGTAGATAACTTAACCGCATCAGGTTCGCCATCTTCACGCCCTTCAAGCATACTAATTAGTGACACCATTTGCGTTAATTCCAGCAAATTTTTCCCTGCTGCCTCATTGCCAAATTCGGTACTGGATTCACCTTTTTTGGTTAACCAAGCCACAAATTCCAGTACATTTGCCCATTTGCTTTCAGCCGCACGCGGTTCTTCAGAATCATACAAAAAAGCTTCATACGCAATGGTGTTAAGTAGGTCATTTAGCACCTCACCCGCTGGGTCACGCACGGCACGGCTTTGTATTTTTTGAATATACTGGCAAAAGTTGAGCAAATCTTCTAACTGTTTATTACCGATTTCGCGTTGAAAATCGCCTTCAAATGCTGCGCTAAACAATGACATTTTATGCTGGCTAGCATACTCACCTAAACGTTCAAGCGTAGTGTTGCCAATGCCTTTTTTGGGTGTGGTGGCAGCGCGGATAAACGCCGGGTCATCCTCTTCATTTGCGACTAAACGTAAATAGCTGACTAAATCTTTAATCTCGGCTTTATCAAAAAAAGATTGCCCGCCAGAAATGGTGTAAGGAATTTTTTGATTGCGTAATTGCTGTTCAAATATACGCGCTTGATGATTGCCGCGATACAAAATCGCATAATCTAAAAATTGGGTACGATGCTCAAATTTATGCGCTTGCAGCTTCATGATCACTGACTCAGCTTCGTGTTCCTCGCTCATGGTAGCCGAAACTTGAATCAGGTCGCCAGTGCCTAACTCGCTCCATAATTTTTTTTCAAACAGCTTAGGGTTGTTGGAAATCACTTGGTTAGCTGCACGTAAAATGCGCACAGTAGAGCGATAATTTTGCTCTAACTTAACCACTTTTAAACGTGAAAAATCGGTGGTTAATTGGTGTAAATTTTGCACATCAGCGCCACGCCAGCCATATATGGCTTGGTCATCATCACCCACGGCGGTAAATTGACCACGCACGCCAGTGAGCATTTTAATCAATTTATATTGGCAGGCGTTGGTGTCCTGATATTCATCCACCAACAAATACTGCAACTTGCCCTGCCATTTATTGAGCGCGCTTTCATGTTGTTCAAACAGCTCAACAGGCAATTTAATCAAATCATCAAAATCCACTGCTTGATACGCTTTAAGTGTTTGCTGATAAAGCTGATAAACCTTGGCTGCAGCATGGGTTAAGTCATCAATTGCTTGCGCTTTGGCTTGGTCTGCATTCATAAAAGCGTTTTTCCAGGCAGAAATTTGCCATTGTGTTTTGCGTAATAATTGCTTATCGGTAGTGGCTAAAATATCCGCTACAATTTTAAAACTATCAGATGAATCTAGAATAGAAAACTGCGGTTTGTAACCGATTAAGTTTGCTTCCGCGCGTAGCATTTGCAGCCCTAGCGAGTGAAAAGTGGCAATGGTTAAGCCTTTGGTTGATTTTGCATTACCTATTTCCTGCATCAATTTACTCACACGCTCTTGCATCTCGCGTGCGGCTTTGTTGGTGAAAGTGATGGCGGCAATTTCTTTGGCGTTGTAACCAGCGTCATTAATTAAATAGCTGATTTTTTGCGTAATGACGCGCGTTTTACCACTGCCAGCGCCAGCTAACACCAACAATGGACCATCGAGATATTTTACAGCTTCGCGTTGTGGCGAATTAAGGCTATTTAACATGAGTTTGCTGGATTTAACGTGAATTTAGAGGCTGCAATTGCTTTTAAAAGCACTAGTAGAGGTATACTCAAACTATATAATGTAGCAGCTTGTATTTTAACTGTTAAATCCATTATCCAAGACGCTTTTATTGCATTTATGCAGATTTAATTCACGATATTTAACTTTTATTTTTTATGTTAATGCCAAAATTTGACCTAAAAACGATTATTTTCATGTCCATGTTGCTGACCTTTATGTTGTCTATGCTGCTGGCTATTACACGCGTGCATCATAAAGAAATTAAAGGCCCAGGCTATTGGGCTGTGGGTAATCTGGTCGTTGGCCTTGGCATGGTGTTGGTATTGATTCAGCTTGATACGCCAAAATTACTTTTTCTGCCTGGCGTCGCTTTAATTGGCGCTGGTTTGAGCCTTTATTTAAACGGTATTCAGGCGTTTAACGGCAAACCGCCCAATCATCGTATTCCTGTTGTGCTATTTGCATTATTGGCTTTAGTCGATATCTGTTTTATGGTGATTGGATACGATTTGCGCACAGCCGTTGTGTTGGGTGCAATTGTGTTTGCAGGGCTGTATTTTGTGTGCGCGCGGCTTACTTTCTCGCGCGATGAAGGCATGGTCGGCAATCTTTTCTGGATTGCTTCTAGTTTATATTTGTTGATGGCTGTGTTTATGCTGGGGCGCGCATTTGCAGCTTATCGAGCAGATAATGCAGTGTTTGAATCTTTTGCAAACTGGTCGGTAAATGCTTATACGTTTATGCTAGGAGCGGTTTCGCAATTTTTTATTTCCAGCTTATTTGTGCTGATGTTAAGTTATCGGCTGAATCAAAACCTAGAGGCGATTGCCACTATCGATAGCTTAACCGGCATATTAAATCGGCGCGGCTTAGAAGATGCGGCTTTAAAAATGCAAGGCATTTGCAAGCGCATCAATTTGAGTATGGCAGTGCTGGTGATCGATGTGGATTTTTTCAAAAAAATTAATGATAAGCATGGCCATTTATTTGGTGATGATGTGTTGCGTAAATTGGTCACGATTATTGCGGAAATTTTGCGCTCTGGTGATGTGTTAGGCCGTTATGGTGGCGAAGAGTTTTGCGTGTTTTTACCCAATACCAATGAAAACGATGCGACCGCTTTAGCAGACCGAGTAAGGTTGGGTATTGAGGCCCAACTGTATCAACTGAATAATAAAACCATTAAGGCAACGGTCAGCGTAGGCGTGGCAGATTCAGTGCGGGCAGGTTACGATTTTAAAGGCTTGGTCGCGGCGGCAGATAGCGCACTGTACGCCGCCAAAAATAGCGGCAGAAATCGCGTTATTAGTTACACTAATATCACGCGAGATAGTCAAATTGAAGCTTAGATCAATTTGACCTATTTTAGAAAAAACTTGAAGATAATATGCGTTCAACCAAAGCAAGTGCAGCAATAGACCGATTAAAACGTCGCAGCGGCGACGATCGTTATTCTATGATTATGAGCAGCAACGGCTTATTTAGTTTGGTTCTGCCTGCAGCCAAACAAGTAACAGATGCGAACGACTCCTCTTACCAGCCAGCAAAATCACAACGTCTATGTGAGCCAATGCCGATGGAAACGTTTGTGGCTTTTGTCAATGCTTATGGCCCGCAAACACCGAAAAGAATCAGTAAAATGGATATTGCTTTTAGCGAGCAGCTGGCAAAAAGTAAAACAAATAAGACTTAAACCGCGTCAACACAACTATTACAAAAAAACGATTGGCACAAAAAATGCTACTTACAACTGTGTTCTAGCAAAAATAGTCGTCAAAGACATTTTGGCTGAATTTTATGGTTAAGTATGTAATAGCTGTACTGTAAAAGGGTTAACTTAAGGCTTATGTTCGCTTCACTCGAATTTAAAACCATGTTGTTTATGTCTGGTTTGTTGGCCGTTGCACTTTCTGTGTTGCTGCTGGCGATTCATTCACGCACAGCAGTTGTCAGCGGTTTAAGGCACTGGGTTTTTGCTAATTTAAATATTGGCGCCAGTATCATTATTTTTATCCAGCAAGATATTTCTATACCAATCCGCGCGCTGGTTGGCGGCTTGCTGTTGGTTTCTGGTTTGGGCATGTACTACATTTCGATTCGTGTTTTTGAACAGCGCCCATTGAGCACCAAAATTATCCAACAACTGCTGTTGGCGCTGATTTTAAGCAATATCGTCATCACGGTACTATCCAGTAACGAATATATTTCTGTGATATTTAACACATTATTGTGCATTGTCATCAGCTTTATGTGCGCGCTACATTTGTTGCGCTACTCGCGCCATAAACACAGTGCAGAATATCGATTTACGGGCACTTTTTTTGTCATTTTTGCAGGGTTAACTTTGTATCGGCTTTACGTGCTTTGCATAGATAAAGCGCAACCTGTGCTATACCTAACTTAATGGTCATGGAATGGGCTGACATTCCTTGCTTGCATGGTGAGTGTGTTAGCCATTAACTTTGGTTTTATTTTAATGGTAAACGAGAAATTAACCGCGCTATTAGCTCATACGGCAGGACACGATTGGTTAACGGGTTTAATGAATCGCGGAAATTTAGAACAAGTCGCTGAAAGACTGACATTAAAAGCCGAAAAATCCAAAAGAATGCAGGCCATGTTACTGATGGATTTGGACTACTTTAAAGACATAAATGACACTTTTGGTCATCTATTGGGTGATGAAGTGATTAAAACTTTTGCGCGATTAGCAAAAAACAATATGCGAGAAATCGACGTGTTGGGCCGCTATGGCGGCGAAGAATTCTGTGCGCTGATGCCCAACACCAATGAACAAGAAGCGTTGCTAGTGGCGGAACGCATCAGATGTTTTTTTGAAGACACAACCATCATGTCTGGCGAAGGCCCTGTTAAATGTACGGTCAGTATCGGTGTTTGTGATTCCAAAATGGTAGGAAAAGATTTTAAAAGTATGTTTTCTGCCGCCGATCAAGCGCTGTATGCGGCAAAAAAATCAGGCAGAAACAAAGTCATTTTGTACTCTAGCTTATAAATAAAGCCTTTATTTTTAGCTGATGCGAGTAAGTGTTTTTTATGGCGCAAATATTGCTTACTGTAAGTTAGTACCTATCTCACTAAAGCAATCGAGTTGCTGCCATTGCAGCATAAAGCAAGCCGCAGCAGCAAAATAGGTGCGAAAAGTCTGTTAACTAAATGTTGGTTTAAAAACCCAAACTTATAGGATAGATCATTAATTCAACACTAATGACTAAAATTTGCCATGAACGAAAAAATAAACAAAACCAGCATCTGTAGTATCGTTTTTCTAGATATTATCGATTACTCTAAAAAATCCGTTTCTGAACAGATTGATATCAAAAATCAATTTAACCTGCTGATTAACCATTCCTTAAAGGATGTTGAGCCAGAAGATCGTATTATTCTAGACACGGGCGATGGTGCTGCCATTGCGCATTTGGGCTCGCCTGAGGACGCGCTATTTGTGTCATTAAGCATTCGTGATGAAATTTTAAAAAGTAACATCATGAGCGCAATGCCTTTATATGTGCGATTTGGCATTAACTTAGGCCCTGTGCGCTTGGTGACTGATATTAATGGCCAGCCGAACATTATTGGCGATGGCATTAATGTCGCGCAACGCATCATGAGCTTTGCAAAACCCAATCAGATTGTGGTGTCGCGTTCGTATTACGATGTCACTTCGCGCTTAACCCAAGAAATCTCACAAATGTTTGATTATTCAGGTATTAAGCATGACAAACACGTGAGAGAGCATGAGATTTATGCAGTGCGCCTGTTAAAAGATGCTACGCCTGAAGCACCGCCAGACATATTGACCAGTCTTATTCAGCCAACCAAACAAATTTTAAATCCAGTTAACTGGTTTAGCGCTGTTAATTGGAAATATACGGCTTTGGCTTTACCCGCTTTTGTGGCTTTTGTGATGGTCATTAAAACGGCTGCTACGCCGCAAGAACCCTTGATTTCATTTGTTCAAAATGCAGAGGCGCTGCCAGCCTCACAAGCAGTTGCCGAAGATTTAAATGCGTTGCAACAGAGCAATCAGTTGTCTGCAGCCAATCTGACGCCTAAAGCTAGTATAGATGCAGACTTAACGCAAAAAATAGGCGAACAAAAATCAGAAACTGTAGAAGTGCAGCAGTTAGCATTGTCAGAAAAAAGCGCCAATCAAGCATTGGACGCAGAAAAACCGATAAAGGCTAAAGTCACTAAACAGAAAGTGGCCAAAAAAGTAGAAAAAGCCGCCATCAGCGATTTGCCGCCAGCGTATGAAGCGCCTGTTTCTCACAACATGCCAACAACAAAAACAGCTGCAAATGCGACTGATTTTCCGATGAAAACGCAGGTTGAAACCGTAACACCTGAAGAAAAATCTACTTGGAATAGCTTTAAAGACAGTGTAAAACAAGGCCAAAAAGGCGCTTGTTCTCAAGTGCAAATTTCAATGAATCAGTGTCAGCAATAAGGCATTAAATCCTATACGCAGTCATTGTCTTTAAAAAAAGTTTTAAACTTGGTCGTTATTCAGTAATGCTTGCTGCAACGGGTCTAATGCAGTTTCAGAGGTGATTGTTGGCGCTGAATCTGCGTTTTTTTGCATCATTTGCTGTCGGCTTTGTGGCGTTTCTAAACTAATGCGGCCAATTGCGCCACCGCGATAATCGGTTAAAAAAGCCACCGCAGTTTTTTCAGTGTCCCATAATCCATCATGTCGTTTGTAACTGCGACGTTTGGCAATCGCCTCTAATAAATCCACGCCATCCATTGCATTAACATCTAGTTTCATGGCGTCTAATTTGTAACGCGCATTGATCAAATCTGGATAACTTTGCAGTAAATTATCCGCCAAAAAAATCGCCACATCTTCATCAATTACCGCATTGCGCCCAATGGCGTGGCTGGCGGCTAGCATATAGCCATCACTTTCAAACGCGATTTTTGGCCACATCATGCCGGGCGTATCGGTAATGCTAAAAGTGGCGTCTAATTCAAAACGCTGCTGGCTTTTGGTTACCGCTGGTTCATCGCCGACTTTCGCTACGCGACGATTCAATAGCGCGTTCATTAAGGTGGATTTTCCTACGTTGGGAATGCCCATAATGAGCGCGCGCAACGGCTTTAAGTGGGTGCCACGATGTGGCGTTAACTGGCGACAAAGCGCAGGGATTTTTTTAGCATCGCCAGCTTTTTTGCAGCTTAACGCAACTGCTTTAGTATGAGGTAAATTGTTAAAATAATTCAGCCAAGCTTGCGTGACTTTTGGGTCGGCCAAATCCGCTTTGTTTAAAATTTTTAAATTAGGCCGTTGACGAAATAAGCGCATTTCATTAATCACTGGGTTATGCGACGCTTCTGGCACGCGTGCATCTAAAACCTCAATCACCATATCGGTAAATTCCATGGTTTCTTCCGCTTTTTTGCGGGCTTGCGTCATATGTCCTGGATACCATTGAATTGCCATTTTTTTCATTTCCTCATCAACGCTGACGTTGTTGCCTGCGCCTTGCCGTACTCATCGTAATGTCTGCGGCTTGTCGCCTAGTCATCACTAATGATTAAACGAATTACGCGCCTTAAAATTAAAAGTCTTTCGCAATAATTGATTGAACACCGCGTCACGTTGCACCTTTTAATTTTTGCAGGCACAAAAGCGTTAAGTGCGTACGCCAGCATAATTTGTAGATAGCTATTTTAACATTGAGGTGAACAATCACATTTTTTATATTTAAAACTGGTTTTTTACGCATTTTTGAGTGTTAAGTGTCAGCTATTGCCTGATAAAAATCGGACTTAACACTCAAAATAGCCTAAAAAAATAAACAATAGTTATGATCAGTTTGCCTTAAAATAAGGCCATGCAAAATCAAGACAATTTACAATCTATTTTAAAGCCCAATCAATCTATCGCCTTGCTGAAGGCTCTGCATATTCTCACGGTGGACGGCAAACTTAACCAAGATAGCCGCCGCAAGTTAAAGCAGGTGTATCACTTGGTTAATTTTATTGAGCCGCTGTTTAATACGCTTTTAGCCACCAATCCCAACCCAATCCTGGTCGATCATGGCGCTGGTAAGTCGTATCTTGGTTTTATTTTGTATGATTTGTTAATGAAAAATTTACCGACAGCGCAAGTGATCGGCATTGAAGTGCGCGCGGTATTGGTAGAAAAATCCCAGCAATTAGCGCTGGAATGTGGCTTTGAACGTATGCAATTTCAGCATTTAACGGTTGAAGAATCTATTGTTTCAAGCGCAATGCCCAAAAAAGTGGATATTGTGACTGCTTTGCACGCTTGCAACACAGCCACCGATGACGCGATTCAATTTGGTCTAAAAAAACAAGCGCAATATATGGTGCTAGTGCCGTGTTGTCAGGCAGAAGTGGCGGAGGAAATGCGCAAGCGTAAAAATGAAAGTTTTGCAAAAACCCCGCTCAGTGAGATTTGGCGCCACCCGATTCATACGCGAGAATTTGGTAGCCAAATCACCAATGTGCTGCGCTGTTTGCAATTAGAAGCGGCGGGCTATCAGGTCACAGTGACCGAGTTGGTGGGTTGGGAACATTCGCTTAAGAACGAATTGATTATTGCTAAATTAACAGGTCAGCCGCGTAAAAATGCCAATCAAAGAATTGAGGCTATTTTGCATGCATGTAATATTGAAGCCTTGCAGCAGCGGTTTTTATTGAATTAACACCATGAAAATTTTTGACTGCTTATTATGCATTAGCATCTTTTTTGCGTCATTCACACAGCTTAATGCTCAAACTGCAGTCAAAAATTCGCCACCAGATGTGTTGCTTGCGCAGGATTACAAGCCAGATGTCGATTTAACGCAATATTTAGTCAGCGAAAAGTACGATGGTGTGCGCGCAATTTGGAACGGAAAACAGTTGCTGACGCGCAAAGGCAATGTGATTGCCGCGCCCGCTTGGTTTACAAAAGATTTTCCAGCGATTGCCTTAGATGGCGAGTTGTGGATTGCCCGCGGAAAGTTTGATGCAGTTTCTGGGGCGGTGCGAAAAATCGTTCCTATAGACCAAGAATGGCATGATATTGTTTATCTTGTATTTGAGTTGCCTAACGCATCGGGTACTTTTCAAGCACGAGCAGAACGTATTGTCAAAATAGTGAAGCAGGCCAAAATTGCCCATATAAAAGCGGTTAAACAGTTTAGAGTGAAAGACAAAGCTGAGCTTGATTTACAGCTTAAGGCTGTCGTTAAAAACGGTGGCGAAGGGCTGATGTTGCATAAGGCTGATGCGATTTATGTGTCGGGTAGAAACGCCGCCTTGCTTAAACTAAAACCCTTGCATGATGCAGAGGCGATTGTGATTGCGCATCTACCTGGCCTTGGCAAATATAAAAATAAGCTTGGCGCATTGCTGGTCGAAACGCCAGCGCATATTCGCTTTAAACTCGGCACAGGTTTTAGCGATGCACAACGCGAAAATCCGCCTAAAGTTGGCAGTGTAATTACTTACACTTATCGAGATAAAACGCCAAATGGCAAACCTAGATTTGCTAGCTTTTTACGGGTGCGCGAACAATAAAAACAATAGCTAAACGCCGATTTTTGCTCAATAGTTAACCCAAATTTAAGCGCAATTTTGATGTAAATTGCGCGACTTACCAATGCATTTTAATGCTTATTTACGCCTCTTTAAAC
The DNA here is from genome assembly GCA_046594885.1 of Methylotenera sp. Classification (GTDB taxonomy): domain Bacteria; phylum Pseudomonadota; class Gammaproteobacteria; order Burkholderiales; family Methylophilaceae; genus Methylotenera_A. Next base: position 10,611 of record JBKJRD010000074.1, read on the forward strand.
ACGCTTGCAGTTGAATCTGAAGCGTGCTTTTTGTGGCAGAAAAAGTTGATATAAATTAAGTGTTAAGTTGCGCACAGTGTTATCGATACTCGCACATGTTAAAATATAGCACGCATGCAAACATCCCATTCCAGCATCTCAACATTACTCCAATCACTATCAAGCTGTATGTTGATAGACCGATTTCGTTTGCGTAATCAGCTTAATCAAGCACAATTATTAGCCAAGCAAAATAAGCCCATTGAAAAATCGATGGCTGAAATTGCACAAAAAATTCACCAATCGCAAGCCAAATATCATCAGCGCTTAAGCAATTTACCCAAGCCAGAATATCCGCCAGAGCTGCCTGTCAGCGGTAAAAAGGCAGAAATTGCCGAGGCGATTAACAGTAACCAAGTGGTGATCATTTGTGGGGAAACAGGCTCTGGTAAAACCACGCAGATTCCTAAAATATGCTTAGAGCTTGGTCGCGGTGTGGCAGGTTTAATTGGTCATACACAGCCGCGCCGCATTGCAGCACGCTCGGTTGCCAGCCGCATCGCGCAAGAACTGCATAGTCCGCTGGGCGAAGTGGTCGGCTACAAAGTGCGCTTTAACGACAAGCTATCAGAAGGCAGTTACATTAAGCTAATGACAGACGGCATTTTGTTAGCGGAAACGCAGAGCGATAAATTTCTTAACGCTTACGACACGATTATTATCGATGAGGCGCATGAACGTAGCCTGAATATTGATTTTTTATTGGGCTATTTAAAACAGTTGTTACCTAAACGCCCCGATTTAAAAGTGATTGTCACCTCTGCCACCATAGATGCGGATAGATTTTCAAAGCACTTTTCAGCGCAAACCATCGTTGGAGTTATAAAAGCTGCGCCTGTGATAGAAGTATCTGGCCGCACTTATCCTGTCGAAATTCGCTATCGCCCTTTAGGCAAAGCAGGATTTCGTACTAAAGAAATTGCGCAAGCAGAAAATGCCCAGTTCGATTTAGACGATGACACGGATGCATCTTTTGAAAATATTTCTAATGGAAATATTTTGGGAATCACGCGTAAAGCCAAAACCGAGGCACGTTGGCGCACAGCAAAGGATTGGATTGCAGAGGATGATGAAGAAGAAGCCATAGAAGAAGCGATTATGGATGCCGCAGATGATTTATTGCGCCAAGCTGACGGCGATATTTTGGTATTTTTGCCCGGCGAGCGCGAAATTCGCGATACCGCAGAACACTTAAGAAAATATCAAGGTCGCTCAACCAAGCTTAAACATATTGAAGTTTTGCCTTTATTTGCACGGTTAAGTATTGAAGATCAGCAAAAGATATTCAGGCCACACAGTAGTCGCCGTATTGTTTTAGCGACTAATGTCGCTGAAACGTCACTGACGGTGCCTGGCATTAAGTATGTGATTGATGCAGGTTTGGCGCGCATGAATCGTTACAGCACACGCGCTAAAGTCGAGCAATTGCAAATTGAAAAAATTAGCCAAGCCGCGGCCAAGCAGCGTGCAGGGCGTTGTGGTCGTGTTTCAGATGGCATTTGCGTCAGGCTTTATTCAGAAACTGATTTTGACGGCAGGCCAGAATTTACCGAGCCAGAAATCTTACGCAGCTCGCTTGCTAGCGTGATTTTACGCATGGCGGCATTGCGCTTGGGCGAGGTGGCAGATTTTCCGTTTATTGAGCCGCCAAGCTCACGTTTAATTGCCGATGGATATTTGCTGTTGCAAGAGTTGGGGGCAGTTGATAGTAAACGTCAAATTACTGAAATTGGCGTGCAGCTGGCAAAATTGCCGCTAGATCCACGCGTTGGCCGCATGATTTTGGCTGCCAAACGTGAAAACTGCTTAAGCGAAATATTGATTATTGCCAGTGTGTTAAGTATGCAAGATCCACGCGAACGGCCAATGGATAAGCGCGAAGCGGCTGATAATGCGCATAGTAAATTCGCCGCTGAGGGTTCAGATTTTATGAGCTATCTGAAAATTTGGGATTTTTACGATAACGCGTTAAAAACCAAAAAATCGAATAGAGACTTGTTAAATCAATGCCACGCAAATTTTTTATCGTTTTTAAGATTGAAAGAGTGGCGCGAATTGCACGCGCAAATTAAACAAATCACAGAAGAATTAAAACTCAAGCTGAATACTGAGCCAGCTAACTTTGAGCAAATTCACAAAGCTTTATTGGCGGGCTTGCTGGGTAATATTGGTTTTAAAGATGGTGATAATGACAGTTACGCAGGCGCGCGCGGCATTCGCTTTTTTGTGGCACCTGGCAGCAGCTTAAAAAAGACGCGGCCTAAATGGGTGATCGCTGCTGAGTTGGTTGATACTACTAAGCTATACGCACGTTGTGTGGCGAAAATAGAGCCAGATTGGATAGAACCCTTAGCGAATCAAAACGGCGCACTTGGCCTGACCGAAAGCCAATATTCCGACCCGCGCTGGGATAGAAAAATGGGCATGGTTAATGCATGGGAGCGCGTGTCATTATATGGCTTAACCATTATCCCCAAACGCCGTGTGCATTATGGGCCAATTAACCCGCAAGAGTCGCGCGAAATATTTATTCGCGAAGCATTAGCAAATGGCGATTTCAATACAAAATCTGCATTTTTCACTGCAAATGAACGCTTAATAGCCGAAGTTGAGCAATTAGAGCATAAAGCGCGTCGTCAAGATGTGCTAGTGGATGAGCACCAATTATTTGCGTTTTATGACAGCAAAATTCCCGCTGATATTTTTCAAGCCGCCAGCTTTGAAAAATGGCGAGAAGGCGCGGAAAAACTCAACCCTAAATTGCTGTATTTAACCCGCGATGATTTAATGCGCCACGGTGCGGATGCGATTACAGCGGTACAGTTTCCTGAAACAATGGTTTTAAGCGGTGTTGATGGTAAACAATCGATTGAAATCCCACTTAAATATCGCTTTGAGCCTAGCCATATTTTAGATGGTGTCACTGCAACCGTGCCGCTTGCCTTGTTGAATCAGCTTGACCCAACGCTAACCGAATGGCTTGTGCCTGGTATGTTGCGCGAAAAACTGACTTATTTAATTAAGGCCTTGCCTAAAAATTTTAGGCGCGTGTGCGTGCCGGTGCCAGAGTTTGTAACAGTTTTTTTAGATACCAATGTCATTGGTAGCGCACCAATTAAACAAATGCTTGCCGCGCATATTGAGCAGATAACAACTTTAAAAATTAGTCTCGAAGACTGGGTAGATGAAACGCCTGCGCATTTGCTGATGAACTTCAGTGTGGTGGATGATGCGGGGCGGGAGTTAGCAATGGGTCGTGATTGGCGCGTTTTACAAAAACAGCTAGGGCAGGCGGCACAGTTAACATTTAGAAATACGTCGCCACAAACCGTAAAACAGCTTGAAAAAACGGGTCTTAAACAATGGGATTTTGGTGATTTACCTGAAACATTATCTTTTGAGCGCGATGGTTTAAAAATAACGGGCTACCCAGCATTAGAAGATGATGTTGATAGTATTTCGGTTAAGTTGTTTGATACAAAATTGATGGCAGATGCAAATCATCGCCAGGGTGTTTGCCGCCTAATGCGTTTTGAGTTAAAAGAACAGCTTAAACAGTTAGAAAAAAGCCTGACTAATTTTAATCAGTATGCACTTATTTTCAGAAATATGATGTCACCAGAAGAGTTGCGTGAAGACATGATTAGCGCTATTGCTGACCGCGCATTTATTGGTGAAGATGATTTACCGCGTACCAATGCGGATTTTATGAAATTAAAAGCCAGAGCGCGAACGCGTTTGCCTGCGGTGAGTCAAGCTATTGTCAGGCAAGTGCAAGCGGTGGCGACTGAATACCAATTACTGGTGAATACACAAGCCAAAATGCCGGCAACAGTGAATCGATTAACGCGTGATGTTGCGCAACAAATAAATGGCTTGGTGTATAAAAATTGTTTTACGCAAACGCCGTGGCAACATTTGCAACACATACCACGCTACTTAAAAGCCTTAAATTTAAGGATACAAAAACAGCCAGCTAACCCAGATCGGGATGGAAAAAATGCAGCAAGTGTCGGATTAATATGGCAAAAGTGGCAAGATAAGGTAAACAGTTTGCAGCAATCACAACATGTAATTCCACAAAATTTACAGGATTTTCGCTGGTTAATAGAAGAGCTGCGCGTGTCAGTATTTGCGCAAGAACTCAAAACACCACTGCCTATCTCAATTAAAAGATTAGATAAAATTTGGGCCGAAATGCGCTTTTAGTTTTTCATGCACAATACCGATAACCAATTTGATCAGTTTTTATTAAAGCCGCATGGCGATAAAGTTTTTCGTCTGCAGATTAGCCGAAATACGCTGCTGGCGATTATTTTTTCGCTGTTGATTCACGCCATTATTTTGTTTTTGTTGGTGCCAAATCTTAAGCATGACCCAGTGGCCGAATTGCCAGCAAGAGAGCTGGAAGTGAGTTTAGCGCCGCCCACGCCTGAGAAAAAGCAGGCGGAATCGCCAGTGGAATTACCAGCCGCAGCGGCAGAAATCGTTCCGCCGCCAACTCCAAAACCAAAGCCCAAAGTGATTACGCGGCAAGCCAAAGCGCCACCGCAAAAACCAGTATTTAAAGTACCCGACGTACTGTCTACAGATAAGCCAGCGCCAGAAAAAACTCCGCCTAAATTGACCATTCCCAAAGAGTCTTTGCCGGTAGAACCCACACCACAAGAGGCGCCAGTCGATATGATGGCTTATGTGAATCAGCAACGCGCGAAGCGTGCGGCGCAAGAGTCCGATGCGGCACGCCAAAATGCAGAAGCAACCGCGCGCGAATTGGGGCCAAGTGCTGAACAAAAACGTGATGAAAATATTAAGCGTAATTTTCAAACTGGTGTGAATGGTATTTTTGAAATCACCAATTTAGAGGCACGCAGTGCCAATTTCACTTTTAACGGCTGGACTAACGATTTTAGCAGCGCAAGACGCGAATATTTTGAAGTGCAGGCGCAATCTGGCCAAGATGTGCGTTTAGTCATGATTCGAAAAATGATTAGCTTGATACGACTGCATTATCAAGGTGACTTTAACTGGGAATCGCATCGTTTGAATCGCACGATTGTGATGTCCGCTAGGCCAGAAGATAGCGCAGGACTGGAAGAATTTATGATGCTGGAATTTTTTGGGAGCAATTACAAAACAGCGTTTTAAGTTGCAAAACAACTTTTTGAGTAAAATAAGTGGTTAAGTTAAGCGTTAGAATGACAATGTTTTAACCTTTTTTAGTGAAAAATAATGGTTAAGTTCGCGCTGAAGTTTTAAAAACTAGGTTAGATTTTGCGTCATATCAATCCATCTAAGGTTTAATCTCGCACAACTCTGCAAGCAGCTTGCCAACTGACCACATTGCTTGGTCGTCATTGCCTCTCAGGGTATATTGGCCATTGCTATACATAAAACCCGATGACACTTTTTGTGCAGGCAAAGTAACCAATGTGCCATCGGCTAATGTAACATTGGCCGCCACTTTTTTTACTGCATATCTAGGCATGCTATTACGCCCGCCACGCACAGTTGTAACGCCTTTTTCAATGAAAGTGACGCTAAAAGCACTGCCACGCTCGCATTGGTAATGCACTATCTTTTTTAATTCTGGCTTGGTTGTGCAAGCACTGAAAGCAGCGATAGCTAATAGTATTAAGCAACAATGTTTAGTTTTAGATTGCATTTTTAATTCAACATCTAGGCACATTTTAATCTTACACCTGCATAAGCGCTTTTCGAATGCTTAATTCCTCTAAACCTTTACCAATAATCACAATGCGTGAAATGGGCTCTTCTTCGTCCCAGCCTTCAAGTAACGTGGGCGGGTAAGGCGTAAAATGCACGGCGTGAATCGCCAATGGTGCTGGCTGGTCTTCGGCATGAATAATGCCTTTTAAACGCAATATATTTTTACCGTGCGTTTGGCAGAGTTTTAAAATCACAGGTTTCAAATCGCGCCAATTGAGCGGTTTTGGCATAAAAACGGTAAAGCTGCTAATTTCATCGTCATGTATTTTTTGTGGCAAAGTGCCTTTTGGCTTGTTTGTTTTTAAAGGTGCGCGCAGCCAGCGTTGTGGTTTTGGTTGTTTGGTTGTGATATCAAACAAACCCACATCAATGATCAATTCTGGGTCTAATTGACCGTTAAGTACCGGATGTTGCGTGGCGCCAGGATTGATTGAAATTAACTTCTCTTTTAAATGGCTTAGCTGTTCTGGCGTGGCTAAATCGGTTTTGGTGAGCAACAAAACATCTGCAACTGCCGCTTGCTTGCGCGCTTCTGCATGCTGCTCAATTTGTTGCAATCCATATTGGCTGTCTATGGTCACAATGACCGCGTCAAGCCTAAAAGTAGATTCAATCACAGGCTCATTCATCAAGTTGCCCAGAATTGGGCCTGGGTCAGCCATGCCGGTGGTTTCAATCACTAAGCGATTAAATTGTGGAATCGCTTGCAACGCACGCTTAAAAAATAAATCGCGCATGGTATCAGCCAGCTCATTTTTAAGCGTGCAACATAAGCAGCCGCTACTCAATAAAACGGTGTTATCGGCAATATGCTCACTTTCAATATGCGTGGCTAAAATATGATCAAGCCCTGTTTCGCCTAGCTCATTAATAATAACTGCCGTATCAAACATGGCTGGGTTTGCCAGTAGCTGGTTTAAAAGCGTGGTTTTACCAGAGCCTAAAAAGCCTGTTAATAGGGTGACGGGAATGCGTTTATCCATTTGTTGGCTATATCTACAAGGTTTAATTTGAGCGAAGTTTAATTTAGCAAAGTTTAATTTTAGCTTAAATAATAGCTAGTCCGCTTCTGTTTGTTGCTCATGCTGCTGCCATGCTGGAAAAGGGTCACTTAAAGCTCTCCAGCCTTGCATATTGTCGCCCATATCACCCATTAACATTTCAGTTGGTGTCAGTAGGCAGCAATCTAATTCAGCAATTAAAGCCTCTTTGTTGATGCCAACACCAATCATCACAAGTTCTTGCTGCCGATCGCCAAACGGTTCTTGCCAGCGATTTTGAATGCTGTGCAATTGCGCTGCGTCTTCTGGCCACTGCTCTTTTGGCGTTGCTACCCACCAAAATCCGGCCAGTTCGTTGCGCGAAATAGCACCCGCTTGCGACCAACTAATACAGTAATCGGGTCGCGATGCTATCCAGAAATTGCCTTTGGAGCGAATCACACCTGGCCATTCTTGGCCGAGATAGTCAAACAAACGCTGTGGATGAAAAGGGCGGCGCGCGCGATAAACAAAGCTGGAAATGCCATATTCTTCGCTTTCTGGCACATGCTCACCACGTAGTTCTTTCAACCAGCCTGGGGCATCTTCAGCCGCTTCAAAATCAAATAAGCCAGTATGCATAACGCTATCTAAAGGCACTTTGCTAAATTGGCTTCGTACAATTTTTGCGCGTGGATTAAAGGTTTTTAAAATACCTTCTAGCCTGCCGATTTCAGTGGTGTTTAATAAATCAGTTTTATTGAGTATTAGCACATCGCAAAACTCAATTTGCTCGATTAATAAATCCACTACGGTACGTTCATCTTCCTCACCCATGCTTTCGCCACGTTGCGCGATAAAATCTCTGCTGCTGTAATCTTTTAAAAAATTAAAGCCATCTACCACCGTTACCATCGTATCTAACTCGGCCACATCCGATAAGCTCAAGCCATCTTCACCGCGAAAGGTAAAGGTTTCTGCCACGGGTAGCGGCTCTGAAATGCCTGTGGATTCTATCAGCAGATAATCAAAACGATCCTCTTTGGCTAGACGGGTGATTTCTACTAATAAATCTTCACGCAAAGTGCAGCAAATGCTGCCATTACTCATTTCCACCAGTTTTTCTTCGGAGCGGGATAGTTCCGCACCACCATTACGGATTAATTGCGCATCAATATTGACTTCGCTCATATCGTTAACAATCACTGCAACGCGTTTGCCTTCGCGGTTATTTAAAATATGGTTTAGTAACGTGGTTTTGCCAGCACCCAAAAAGCCAGATAGTACGGTGACAGGGAGTTTTTTCATGATTCAATATCCATTATTTGATTCGATTTTTACAGTAGCGGTCTCGGATTGAGCCGTTCTGACTATTGCTTTGCTGCCAGGCAGAGTTCTAATCCTGCTATAAAGCGCTCTTTGGGTAAATCTTTGCCGATAAAAACCAGCACAGATTCGCGCTTTTCATTTGCCTGCCAAGCACTACCAATATTGCCGCCCATTAACATGTGTACGCCTTGAAAAATAGTCCGTTTGTCATCATTTTCAATATTTAAAATACCTTTATAACGTAATAACTGGGTGCCATAAATTTCCAGCATGGCGCCCATAAAAACTTCTAATTTGTCTAATACAAATGCACGCTCAGTGCGGAACACAAATGAACTGATATCGTCATCATGTTCATGGCTCACGTCTTCTAAAAAGTCTGGTTCTATTTTGAGTATTTCGTCCAAATCAAAACCTTTGATATCCAGAATATCGGTTAATGCGGTTTGTCCGAAATGCACTGTTTTGATTGGCGCGCGCGGGTTGATTTTTCGCAGTCTAGCGGTAAGTGCCTGCACAGAATCAGCAGTAACCAAATCCGTTTTGGATAATAAAATACGGTCAGCAAAGCCTACCTGCTCTAATGCTTCGTGATGCTCATCTAATTGCTGTGGCCCGTGCACCGCATCTACTACGTAATAATTGCGTCTAAAAAGTAGTGCTCTCTTATCGCTTGTTCGACAAAAAATGTCTGTGCAACAGGTGCTGGGTCTGCCAAGCCAGTGGTTTCGATAATCACGCGCTGAAAATGCAGTTTACCAAGCATATTTTTTTTGGCTAAATCATTTAAAATTCTGACTAAATCGCCACGAACGGTGCAGCAAATACAGCCGTTGTTCATTTCAACAATTTGCTCCTCACCATGGATGAGTAAATCACCATCAATACCGGTTTCACCAAACTCATTTTCAATAACGGCAATGCGCTGTCCGTGTTGCTCAGTCAAAATACGGTTTAGCAGCGTGGTTTTGCCTGCACCTAAAAAGCCAGTCAAGATGGTGACGGGAATTCTTGAATCCAACGCTGAACTAGATTTAGCCATCGTCTATTTGCTCCACTAAAATTGAATAGATTGTAAATATTTGGCAAATGGGGCAACAAATACACCCAATACCATAAGGCTTAACTGCAGAAACATGTCGCGTGGTTTTCGCTCACGCTGTAGTTCTGGTAATAAATCAGCGACTGCAATATAAATAAAGCTTGCGGCGGCCAATGTCAAAATATACGGGATAGCCACTTTTGCGTTACTTAATCCAAGCCATCCAATAACGCCGCCCAATGTCATGGCAGCGCCCGATAGCGCGTTCAAAAATAATGCACGTTTTTTACTTAAGCCCCCATCCAATAAAACCATGAAGTCGGATATTTCTTGCGGAATTTCATGTGCTGTAATCGCTATTGCCGTAACCCAGCCAAGTTTTACATCTGTTAAAAATGCTGCAGCTAACAACACGCCGTCAACAAAGTTATGCATACCGTCACCGATGATAATCATGGCGACTTGCGGTTTGTGTGTAATGTGGCCTAAATCAGTTGCGTGGTCGTGTCGCCAAAGGGCTAGCTTTTCTAATAAAAAAAACCCCATAATTCCGCACACCAAGACCCAGCCAGCTTTGGTAATATCTAAACCTAAATTGACTGCTTCAGGCAAAATATCAGTTAGAGCAAAACCTAACAAAACGCCCACCGCAAAAGCCACCATACGATTCGCAAATCGTGCTAATAAAGTTAATGCAACAGTGGCGGCAAGCAACACCGAAAAAATACCGCCTATAAGGCTAGCTAACACAATCTGAAAAAGTAGCATAAGGGTCGATTGCGTTTAGGGTTTATCAGAACGGTTCAAAAGCGCAACAGTGTTGCAAAGTTGTCGTATGATAGTCAAAAACCGCATTAAATGCAACTAAGTTGCATTTAATGCGGTTTTTACAATGGATTAGTGCAACTTAAAGTTGGCAGTTAGCGCAAATGCCGCTAATGCTTAAGTGGACTTTTTTTGCTACAAATTGTTTGGGTAAGCTCTTTGTAATGGCTTCATTTGCATTATCCAGACAATATACTTGCCCACAAATTGTGCATTCAAAATGGGCATGCTGATGCTCAGACTGATGCCCAGAATGATGTGAGTTTGCTTTAAAGCGGCGTGTTTTATCGGGGCTTATTACACTGTGTACAAAACCTTGCGTACTTAGCCAATCGAGTACTCTGTAAATGGTCACGCGGTCAATAGGCGCTAAAATTTGCTTTTGAATTTCAGGGTGTGAAAGCGGTAAAGGCGCACTCAATAAGGTATCTAACACTAACACCCGTGCACTAGTTGGGGTTTGCGATTGTGCTTGTATTAATTCAAAGGCTTTGCTCATGGCACGAATATACCGTATTTTTAAGGCGCGCATCAATAATAAATGCTGCTATGTAGGGGATTAAATCAGAATTAAACAAGCGTAATAATGCAGAACCCATTAAAATGGCGTTTTAAAAAATTGCCCCAAAATAATGGTTAACTTTGCGTTCGCATTAACTTTCACATTAGAAAAATCCTATTAAATGAATGTGTTCTACGAAGAAGAAGGCAGCTTTAAAGTTGCTTCAATCATGTCAGAATCTCCAGCGGCTTTGCAGGTGGAATCGGTTTCTGGCAAGCGCTCTAAAATTAAAACTAATCAGGTATTAATGCAATTTGAAGCGCCATTAGCAAGCTTTATGGACGCCGCATTGGCTGAAGCAGAACAATTAGAGATTGATTTTTTGTGGGAGTGTTGTGGCGGGCCGGAATTTTCTTTTGAGGATTTAGCCAAAGAGTATTACGGTAAAAAGCCCAGCCCAGTTGAATCGGCTGCTACAGCAATTAAGCTGCACAGCGCGCCCATGTATTTTTACCGCAAAGGCAAGGGCCGCTACAAGGCCGCACCTGCCGATACGCTAAAACTGGCGCTGGCTGCGGTTGAGCGTAAAAAGCTGCAGGCCGAGCAAATGGCGGCTTGGGTTACACAGCTAAATAATAAACAGCTGCCGCAAGGCTTTGCCGCAAAAGCCGATAGCTTGATTTACAGCCCGGATAAAAACAGTTTGGAATGGAAGGCCATTGATGAAGCCGCGCAAACGTCAGGCCGATTAGCCTTAACGGTGATGGCGGATTGTGGTTTGATTTCAAGCGCGCACGATTACCATTTGGGTGCATTTTTGCGCGAAATGTTTCCTGATAAAGACGGCAAAAATGGCACGGATTTTCCTGCATTTGAAACGGTTGAAATAGCGAGAGATTTGCCGTTGGCAAGCGCCGAATGTTTCAGTATTGATGATGCTACAACCACAGAAATTGATGATGCTTTCAGTTTAGAAGCGCTGCAAAACGGCAATACGCGCGTTGGGATTCATATTGCGGCGCCTAGTTTAGGCGTGCCGATTGATTCAAGTTTGGATGCGATTGTATTGTCACGATTATCCACCGTGTATATGCCAGGCAACAAAATCACCATGTTGCCAGAAGTGGTGGTTAAGCCTTTTAGCTTAGATGCGGGCGAAATAAAACCTGCATTGAGCTTGTATCTGGAACTGACGCCCGATTTTGAAATTGTGGCACAAGAAACACGATTAGAAAAAATCAAAATTGCCGATAACTTACGCCATGATGAAATAGAGCCGTTTTTTAATGAAGATACATTAGATAGTGATAGCGGCCATGCTTATTGGGCAAAACTTAAATTATTGTTTAATCTAGCCGAAAAATTAGAAATGGCGCGTGGCAAAGCCGACCCCAATCGCTCGCCGCAGATTGATTATAATTTTTATGTGAAAGATGGAATCGTTGAGATTATTGCGCGCGAACGTGGCGCGCCAATGGATAAGCTGGTTGCTGAGTTGATGATTTATGCCAATAGCCATTGGGGCGGATTATTAAAACAAGCGGCTTTTGCGGGCATTTATCGCGCGCAAACGGGCGGAAAAGTATTTATGACAACCACTGCAGAGCCGCATCAAGGCTTGGGCGTTGCACAATATGCTTGGTCTACGTCACCTTTAAGACGTGCGGTCGATTTAGTCAATCAGCGCCAGCTAATTGCCATGTTGAATAGCGAGCCTGCGCCTTACAATGCCGCAGATGGTCAATTAAACGTCATCATGCGTAATTTTGAGCAAACTTACAGCGCTTACAGTGAGTTTCAAGCCCGCATGGAGCGTTATTGGTGCTTGCAGTATTTGGTTCAGGAGCAGCTAACTGAAATTACAGCAACTGTGTGGCGCGAAAATTTAGTGCGTATTGATGGCATGTTTTACATCACCAAAGTACCCAGTTTACCAGAGTTAAAAGTGGGCACAAAAGTGCTGTTGGAAATTAAGCATATTGACACATTATTAATGGGATTAAACTGCAAATTTAAAAGTGTGATTGCAGTTACGCCCGTTGAAGTGGTTGAAGAAAATGTTGAAATTTAACCGCAAAATCCATAAAAGTGTAGAGGACTATAACATCGTTGAAGTATCAGAAATGAGCGGGGTACGCTCGTTACATTTAGGCTCAGTGACCATTCAAAGCAGCATGAAAGTAAAAGCACCTTTTGATTTGGAGCTTGCTTACACCCGTGGCATGATGGGTTTTTTGCTATTTTCAGATGCCGTTAAAAACGTGTTGACGATTGGGTTAGGTGGCGGATCTGTGCCTAAATATATCTACGCCAATTGTTCCAATATTAGTCAAATAATTGTTGAAATTAATGCACAAATTATCGGCATTGCACGTAGCCATTTTTATGTGCCTGACAATCATGAAAAATTCAATGTGCTACACGGAGATGGCATCACTTACTTGGCTGACAATAAAAACAGTGCCGATTGCCTGATGATTGATGCGTTCGACCGTTTTGGCATTCCGCCTGATTTTTGCAGCCAAGATTTTTTTGATCGCTGCGAAATGGCCTTGAGCAATGCAGGTATTTTTGCCATTAATCTGTGGGGAAGCGACAAAAATTTTGATATTTATTTACAACGTATTGAGCAAAGTTTTGACAATCAAACTTTAATCTTGCCAACTGGAAAACCCGGCAATATTGTGGTTTTTGGCTTCAAAAAAGCGTTAAGTCTGAGCCACAAAAAACTCAAAGAACGCGCGAGAATATTAGAAAAGTCGCACAACATCGAATTTATGAGTTTTACTGAGAAACTGTGCGAACATAATCAAATCCATTAATGTAGAAAATGCACCATTTATGTTGAATCAATATTTTGCCACTTGCCCACGCGGACTTGAGGCTTTGCTGGTAAACGAGCTTAAAGCCAGTCAAGCAAAAGACATTAAACCGACTGATGGCGGCGTGGCTTTTGCAGGTGAGTTAAGCGTTTGCTATCACGCCAATCTGCATTCGCGCATTGCCACACGTATTTTGATGCAAGCCGCCTTTGGTCAATACGCGACCGAAGATGATTTATATCAAGCCGCATTTAAGCTTAATTGGCCCAATTGGTTTGATGTAAAACATGATTTTATGGTGAAAGTGACGGGCGTAAAATGCCCGCTCAAGAGTTTAGAATTTGCCACTTTACGCATTAAAGACGCGATTTGCGATAAATTTAGACAAGTGGTCAATGCGCGCCCGTATATTGATACCAAAACGCCAGCGGTACGCGTGCATGCTTATTTAACGGCCGATAGTTACGTTTATTATGTGGATACTTCTGGCGATGCTTTGTATCAGCGCGGCAACCGCAAAGCCAGTATTGAGGCGCCTTTGCGCGAAAATTTAGCGGCAGGCATTTTGCAATTATCAGGCTGGCAAGTTGGGCAGCCTTTGCTAGACCCCATGTGCGGCAGCGGCACGTTTTTATTAGAAGCTGCCATGATGGCGCTCAACATTGCGCCAGGATTAAAACGCGATTTTGGTTTTGAGCGACTGAAAAATTTTGAAAGTGACACCTGGAAGAAGATTAAAAACAGCGCACTCCAAAAGGTGAAACCCGCTAGTTTTCAGCAATTGTACGGTTCTGATAGTGATTTACGCGCAGTGCGCATTGCTAAGCAAAACCTGACTGAAGCGGGTTTGGATATGGCGGTACAATTATCACAAAGCAATATCATTGAAGTCGTGCCGCCAGCAGATTATGGTGTGTTGGTGGCAAATCCGCCATACGGCGTGCGTATTGGTGAAGATGAAGAATTGGCTTTGTTATACCCGAAAATGGGTGAAGCGTTAAAACGCAAATTTGCTGGCTGGAATACTTACTTTTTAACCAATGATTTACGTTTGCCAAAAGGCATGCGTTTAACGCCCAGCAAACGTACGCCTTTATTTAACGGGCCGTTAGAATGCCGATTATTTGAAATTAAAATGGTGGCGGGTAGTAATCGTAAATAGCTAAAATATGAATCAAAAAGTTAAGCTAAATTTAAGGTTAAGTCGATGACAAATAATCAGGATTCATTACAACAATTACGCAATCGCATTCATCAATTTGTGCAAGAACGTGATTGGGCGCAGTTTCATACACCCAAAAATTTGAGCATGGCGATGATTGTGGAAGCGGCAGAATTAGTGGAGCATTTTCAATGGGATACGCCAGCCGAAAGTCAGCAATTATCACCTGAAAAGCGCGAAGCGGTGAGCCATGAATTGGCCGATACTTTTGTGTATTTATTAAGAATTGCAGAAGTGTTGCATATTGATTTAATTGCGGCGGCCAATCAAAAAATGGCTTTAAATGCGCTGAAATATCCCGTGCATAAAGTGAAAGGCAGTAACGCCAAATACACCGAATATTTGAAAACTTAACCCAAAAATAGGGTTAAGTATGTTGTGTATGAATGGCAAAAATTAAAAAACCAGCCTAGGTTTTACTGGCTGGTTTTTTAATTCAAAACAACTTTATTTTAATGCTGCTAAAGCCGCTTCATAATTCGGCTCATTTGCAATTTCTGGCACTAATTCTATGTATTTAACCACGTTGTTTTCGTCAAGAATAATGACTGCACGAGCCGCCAAGCCTGCTAATTTGCTGGTGAACAACAATACACCGTAATTCATCAAGAAATCACGGCCGCGCATGGTCGATAAACTAACAACATTCTCAATGCCTTCTGCCGCACAAAAACGCGTCTGGGCAAAGGGTAAATCAGCTGAAACGTTGAGCACCACTGTGTTGGATAAGCCAGCCGCATGTTTATTGAAAGCACGCACCGATGAGGCGCAGGTTGGCGTATCAACGCTAGGAAAAATATTCAATACTTTGCGTTTGCCGTTATACGTTTCTAACGTAACGTCTGCCAATGCTTTATCGACTAAAGTAAAGTTGGGCGCAGTACTGCCAATTTTCGGCAAATTACCTGCAACGTCCACTGGATTGCCTTTTAGAGTTACTGAGCTAGACATGATTTGTTCCTTTTTAATGAAATAACACGCTTGAATATGAGCGTATTTACGATGTTGACTATCATAAAACAAAAAGCACCTGTTTAAAACAGGTGCTTGTCTATTTGCAGCAATTAAATTTAGATTTTGAGCGAAATTGATGGGTGATTAGGCTATTAAGTTTTCACTTAAATAGCCAATGGTCATGGTTTGATTATGCAGTACGCTATCGGTTGTATTAGGGCGCGGCGCTAACTCGCCATAAGAGTAAAAGCCAGTAATGCTGGTTTGTGGGCCTAAAATTTGCTGCACCAGTTTAACTTCATCCACCACCAATTCAGCCATCACGCCTTTGCGACCTACACAGCTCACGCAAAGTGCTAAACCTGTTTGGTTGGTTTTATTGGCACTCAAGCCATCCATTACCAGGTTTGCCGCGGCACCCGCACCATCCACTAATCGGTCATGGTTGGTTTGACAAAGCCTTACCGTTTCGCCTTCCTCTACATTACCAGCAAAAGTTAAGCTATTATTTTTAGCATCAACAGCTAATAATGTGCGAATTTTTTCCACATCACGCTTGCCTTCTTCAATCACCGCAAGTGGAAATTTTAAGCCCGTGCCTGGCAAGCCTTTTGAAAACGCTTCGCCGATGTACATTCTATATAGTGGTAGAGCAGGTTTGCCATCCATTTCAAACACCACGTTTTTTTCTGATTTAGTCACAGTACGTGGCGGGCCATACGGTTTCCAGCCGCCTAATGCGCCGCTAGAGGTGATTAACGCGTTGCCGTATAAGCCCACGGCAATCACCAAATTATCAGATACGGTTTCATTGTAAAGCTGTAGTGTTTTAACAAATGAGCCGCCATCGCCAGCCATGCCGCCAACAATCGGTATTTCGCCTAAAACACTTTGAAAGCCTTTGAGTAATTCTGAGCCATTCACATTTAAGCCATCAGAAATCACCAAAACTGTACGCAAAGAATCAGCCTTTAACTGTTTTGCTAAGCCGGCTGCTGCTTCAAAAGAACTTTGCATGCCAGACATTTTGGTTTGCGCAACGCGCTGTACGGTTTTTTCCCACTGAATTGCGGTGATTTGAATGCTATCGTCAAATACACCGTTTGGGCTTATTTCGCCTGATGTGGTACAGCCAACGATTTGCGCGGTGGGATAACGGCCTTTTAAAAAACTTGGTAGCTTACCCTCGTTGAATCTTTTTACAGAGCCAAATACCAATACTAAATTTGCACTTGCCAGCGGTGATGCGCTGGGTAAATCTTTGAGTGCCATTTTGGAATCGACAGATTCTTGTCTAATCAGCATTATCGTTTGCTCCCAGTCATGCAGCTATTTAATATTTTCAAATAACCACAATTTAACCATTAATTATTGAACATAGTTAAAGTATATTATTACAAATATTATGTAAGTGTTGCAAATTATTTTAAAAAATGTAATATTTTAGGTGTACTGATTAAATTTATTCCACTTTTATTGCACTTAAGTCATGATAAGAATAAGGTAAAAACATCTTTTTTAGCTAGAGTATTTTTTTAATTTGGTTATATGAACATTTAGAAACATAACCAAAGGAGTATAAATAGTGGCACAAGCAAATCTGACTGGCACAAAAGTAATGATTATCGATGACAGCAATACCATTCGACGTAGTGCTGAAATATTCCTAAAATCTGCTGGTTGTGAAGTGATTTTGGCAGAAGATGGTTTTGATGCTTTGGCTAAGATTGCCGATCAGCACCCGCAAGTGATCTTTGTTGATATTATGATGCCGCGTTTAGATGGTTATCAAACATGCGCGCTCATTAAGCGCAATGCACGCTTTAAATCTACCCCAGTTATTATGCTTTCTAGCAAAGATGGTTTGTTTGACCGCGCTCGTGGCCGCATGGCAGGGTCTGATGAATACTTAACCAAACCTTTTACCCAAGATACCTTGATAGACGCTATAAACGCTTATACCAATGAAGCTTATATCAATCAAAAAAATCATGCGCTTGCTGCAACAGACAAGTAAAACTTAAGGGAACCAACAAGATGGAAGTGAATAAAATTTTGATTGTAGATGACTCAGCGACGGATCGTTTTTACCTAACAGAGTTATTAGAAGCCGATGGTTATCAAGTGGTTGCACTAGAAAGTGGTGAGGCCTGCGTAGAGCGTGCCGCCAGAATTGCGCCAGATTTGGTGATTATGGATATCATCATGACTGGCTTAACAGGTTTTCAAGCCACAAGGTCGCTCACAAAAGACCCTGTGACTGCTAAAATTCCGATTATTTTATGTTCAGGAAAACTACAAGTGACTGACCTTGCTTGGGCAGAAAAAATGGGCGCAAAAGCTTGTTTGCAAAAGCCGATTCAAAAAACAGAGTTAAAAGCTGTTATCGATAAACTAGCCTAGATTAAGCGCCTTATTATTTATGTCTAAACAATCACAACTACGCGAATACCAAACCAACATTTTGGCGCGTTTGGAAAATGCAAAAAAAGCGGGCGCAGAGCCGCCCGCAGGATATTTAGGCGTGGTCATAGGCGGCAAAAACGTGTTGGTTAATTTGCAAGAAATTAGCGAAACCTTACCCATTATGGATATTCACCGAGTGCCGCTGGTCAAGCCTTGGTTTTTAGGAGTCGCGAATGTGCGTGGCGTGTTGTACGCCATTAATGATTTATCACAATTAATTGAGCACACTTTTACCCAAGTATCATCCAATGCGCGTTTGCTACTTATCAGCGAATCGGTCACAAGTAATGTGGCTTTTTTAGTAGATAAACTGATTGGACTGCGCAAATTAGACGAAATGCAACCGGGCGAAACCTTGCCAGAAGATAATATTTGCTTAAAAAATCAGACGTATCAAGATGCCGAAAATCGCGTATGGCATTTGTTAGATTGCGATAAATTAATTCGCTCAAAAGATTTTGCAACACCTTATGCAACATAAATCACAAGTAATACTTAAAAAATACTTAAAAAGTTAAGTGGTTTTAATGGTTAAGTTAGTTATTAAATAGTGCATTCATTATCTTCACAACGTCATTATTTTAATAGAGATAATTGAGTAAAATTAAAGGAATCAACATGGCATTGAATATGCAATCGATAAAAGAACTTCCAGCAAAAATACAGCAAATGTTCAGCAAGAAATCGTCTGGCAGTGGCGGCGGCTATGGACAGGTAATTGGACCTGTAATTGGGTTGATTATCTTTATTGTGTTGGCGTTTTACGTGATTAGCCAGGTGCGAATTGGCGGCCCAGTTTACGATAAGATTAAAACCAACGATAACTTGCGTGCGGATATTTTGCCACCACCACTGTATGCAGTAGATGCGTTTGCGGCAGCAAATGAGGCATACGTAGCGACTTCCAATTCTGATTATGAAAAACGCGATAGAAAGTTAGCGGAGGTAAAAGCAGCCGAAGCGGAATATAACCGACGCGTTGAGTTCTGGAAAAACAATCTGAATTTGGACACCATGGACAGCGCATTCCAAGCAGTGCTTAAGTCTAATGAAAATTTTTACCGTATTTACAACAAAGATTTTGACGCGGCCATCAGATTGGGCGCAATTGCGGCAGCCAAACCATTGGGAGATTTAGCGACTGCTTACGAAACAAACAAACAAACCGTGTTGGCACTCAATGCCGAGGTACAAAAAGAATCCGTGCAAATTGCTGAATCTAGTAATAATTTAGTCAATACCATTTTGATTGCACTGGCTTTACTAGGCTTGTTGATTCTATTTTTGATTGCGTATTTCGGTTCGCGCCAAGTGAAACAAATTGAAAGCGCAGTAATGATGTTGGAGAATGACGGTCAGCAAAACCAAATGGCGGTTTTAAACCTGCTCGATGAGATGGGTGATTTGGCGGATGGCGACTTAACAGTGCGCGCAGAGGTAAAAGAAAATATTACGGGTGCGATTGCCGACTCCATTAACTACACGATTGATAGCTTGCGCGATTTGGTAACCGAAATTAACCGTGCTTCAGAGCAGGTGAGTACAGCAACTGGTCAAGCGCAGACAACGTCGGTGGGCTTATTGTCTGCGGCAGAAAAACAATCCAAGCAAATTACCGAAACCACCGATGCGGTTTCAAATATGACGCGCTCCATTTTGCAAGTATCCAGCAACGCGAGTCAGGCTTCAGAAGTTGCGCAGCGCTCATTACAAGCGGCGACACAAGGTTCGCAAGCGGTACAAAACACCATTGCAGGTATGAATGGTATTCGTGAGCAAATTCAAGAAACATCAAAACGCATCAAACGTTTGGGTGAAAGCTCGCAAGAGATTGGTGAGATTGTGGAGTTGATTTCTGATATTACTGAGCAAACCAACATTCTGGCGTTGAACGCGGCGATTCAGGCGGCCTCAGCTGGTGAAGCAGGCCGCGGCTTTACGGTGGTTGCGGAAGAGGTGCAGCGCTTAGCGGAACGTTCATCAGAGGCGACCAAACAGATTGGCGCGATTGTAAAAACCATTCAGACCGATACCAACTCGGCGGTTGCTGCGATGGAAAAATCCACTGAGGGTGTGGTTGAGGGAGCCAGACTTTCCGATGCGGCGGGTAAAGCACTGGCAGAAATTGAAACGGTGACCAACAACTTAGCGCGCTTGATTCAATCGATTTCAACTGCCACAGAAGCGCAAACAGAAGTAGCTTCAACCGTGACCAAAAACATGCAGCAAATTCAGGAAATTACATCGCAAACGGCAGAAGGTACCAAACAAACTGCCGAATCAGTTGGCCAGCTGACTACGCTTGCTGAGGAGTTGCGTGATTCGGTTGCAGGTTTTAAATTGGCCTAAACAATATTTTACTAGCATTATTCATATAAAAAAACAGTTAAGTATTTAATCTTTCATATATGGCAACCTACACTTGTTCCATCGACAAGCTAACGATGTTTGGCGGCTATATTTAAATTTGGAGTTAAACCTAGGTGTCTGAAAATTTTGATATAGGCTCTTTAATTTGGGTTAAAGACCAAATAAATCAATCGCTTAATGCTGTTTTAGGCAATTTAAAAGCCGTGCAGCACAATATGCACGATACAGCGCCACTGCGTTTGTCGCAAACTGATTTATATCAAGCATCTGGCGCCTTAGATATGGTTGGTTTAGAAGGTTGTAAGCGCTTTTGTGTAGAGCTGGAAAAGCTCGCGGGTAAGTTAGAGAAAAAAACACTAGAAGCCACACCTGGTCTGATTGCGGCTTTTATGAAAGCTATTGAGGCATTACAAACTTATTTGCAAGATTTATTAGATGGTTCGCCCGATATTCCATTGCGCTTATATGCTGTTATTCATCCAATCGTTTTGGCCATGGGCGAAACAATGGATGAGAGTGAGTTGTTTTTTCCAGATACCAGCAATAGTGCGCCAAGAGATTTGCCAACTAAGCAATTAAGCGAAGCGCAATACAGCAGTTTAATGGTTGAGCAGCGTTTAATCTACCAAAAATCGTTGCTGAATTGGTTGCAAACCAAACAAAATATTGCAGTCAATAGCATGACAGAAGCTGTGACTAATGTGAGCGAAGCACAGCAAAAAAATAGCGATAAAACCTTGTGGTGGGCAGCAAGCGCATTTACCGAATCGCTAGAGCAGAAAGAAATTGCCAACAATTTAGGTGCAAAGAAGTTATGTCGCAAACTGGATCAAGAACTGCGCCATTTATCCGAAGGTGTGCATAAGCCGCATAATAATTTGCTGCGCGATATTTTATATTATGTTGCGATTAGCAATGTAGATAGAGTGAATGTTCACAAAGTAAAAGAAGTGTTTGAACTGGATTTGTTGGTTGATAAAAAATCCAATATTGGTTTTGATCCCAATTCGATTGATGCGAATGAATTGATTGTGGTGCGTCAAATAATGCTCGAACTAGAGGTGTTGCGTGAACTGTGGAACGCCGTATCGAACACCATCGATTTTAGCACAATGAACGCAAACGCCAGCTTGGCACCAGTGCCAGTTGACAACGTGTTAATGACTAAATTTTCGGACACATTATCGGCTAGTCAAGCGCTAACCCAGCAGCTAAGTCAGGTGGTCGTGGTCGATTTTTATGCAGCGTTGCAACAAGCCAGCAACACCTTGCGAGATGAAGCCGCTAAAGTGAATCATGCGGCCTTAATCGAAATTGCAGCTGCCTTAAATCTACTCGAAACTTCGCTCAATCATTATCAGCAGCTCGATGCCGATCGTGTGCAAAAACTGCTGTCAGAGATGCGTCGTTTAGAAGCGATTTCATCAGGCGAAAGTTATGATAAATTAGAAAATGAAAGAGCAAGCGAGCTAGATAAAGACACTGTAAAAGCAGTTGTCATACAAGTTAAAGAATCACTCAAAACGGTTGAGCAAGCCTTAGATAGTTTTTTCCGACATCCAGCCGAAGTTTCACCATTGACATTAACCGTTACGCCTTTAAAACAAATTTCTGCTGTTTTTGAGATGTTAAGTTTAAATACACCCAACGCGGTTATTCGCGCGAGTGAGGCTTTTGTTCAGCACTTTCAAACAGAAAATTATGCGGTTAACCAAACGCATTTTGAGTTGGTCGCAGAGAGTTTGAGCATGATTGGTTTATATGCCGATGAGATGCCAAAAACCAGAGCCGAATCAGAGCTTGCTCTAGAAAACGCGCTGGAACGTCTAAAACTTGCATTATCAGCTGCAGGGATTGCGTTTGATGCAACATCACCACAAAAAACCATTGCAACTGCGCCTGAATCAAGCAATGAAAAAATGTCTGCAGACATTCAAACAATCTTGCCAGCTAAAACATTGTCCGCATCACTGGTCACCAATACAGATGATGTCAGCATAATTGATCAAGCATTTGATGCTGAGTTGCTAGATATTTACTTAACTGAGGCAGAGGATGTGTTAGCGCATATTGCCCAAAACTGCCAGTCTTTGCGTGTTAACCCAACAGATAACGAAGCTTTAGTTGAGGTACGGCGTGGATATCACACGCTAAAAGGCAGCGGCCGCACCGTTGGTTTGAGTGCCATTGGCGATATTGCAGGCCAAGTAGAGCATTTTTTAAATGGTGTATTAGATAAAAAAACCGCACTTAATCATCGGCAAATTGCAGGTATTGAACAGCTTAATGCCGCATTTGCTGGATGGGCATCAGAATTGCGGAATAATAATCAAGCAGAGGTGAATCAAACTGCTTGGTTTGCTCGCGTGACCGCTTTGTCTCAAGCCGATATTGATGCAAATGTAGATGCTGCATCTGAAACTAATCAAGCATTAACACCCGCTGCGCCAGTTAAAAAAGCTAAAAAACCTGAGCCACAGGTGTTGATAGGCGGTACGCGCAAAATGAGCCGCGCCTTTTATGATATTTTCATGAAAGAAAGTCTACAAAATGTGATGGTGCTGGAACAAGACGTAGCCAATTTAAATGCACATGCAGACTTAACACCTGCACAAGCCGCAAAACTAGCAATACATACATTAGCCAGTAATGCGTTGGCAGCAGAATTTATGCCATTGGGTGAATTGTGTCGCGCGCTTGAAGCATGGTTAGATGAGGTTGATACATGGCAGCCAGAGCATACAGCGCTTTACGGCAGTAGCATTAAAGCGGTTTCCAGCATGTGGGTAAAAATATCCGAATTACGCAATCCGCGTTCGGCTAAAGCGCTGATTGATGTGCTTAATGAAGCAGCAAAACAAGCGCGTCAAGATAAAGGCTTAACCGCTGGATTACCGGATGAAACCGAAGTTATTCCAGAAATTACGTTTACGATTCCTGAGGTATTAAGCACTGAACATACACAAATTGCTACCGTGCGATTAGTGGAAAACGCTAATTTATCAACCGAAAATACGCCCGAAACAGCAGATTCTGAGACAAAAGATGCTGCATTTGTAACCGTTAGTCGTGATGATTATGAAGTGAAGTTAGCCACGCAAAGCAAAACCTATCAAAATATTGCAAAAAATAACGTGGATAATGAAAGCGAAAATCCAGATGCTGGCACAGGGTTGGATAAAACGCAGGTCGATCAAGAATTATTGACCATGTTTATTGAAGAAGCGCGGGAGATTCTGCCAGAAATTGGTACCGAATTACGCGCATGGCGCAGTCACCCCAAACAATCTGAACATCCAGACGCGTTACAGCGTGCTTTGCATACGTTAAAAGGCAGCGCGCGCATGGCAGGTCAGGCTGCATTAGGCGATGCTGTGCATGATATGGAAGACTTGGTGATTCGCTCACTTAAATGCGAAAGCGTTGACATTCGCTTTGATGATATGTTTGTCGATTTGGACAAAATTGGCAATTTCTTTGAAGAAACGTTAGAAGCCACCCCTGCAGAAACCATTGATGCCATTAAAAAACAAGATGCATCACCACCTGGACGCACCAGCGATCGCAAAGCACAATTTCTGCGCATGCGTGCCGATACGCTAGATCGATTAATTAATGATGCGGGTGAAATCTCGATTATTCGTTCGCGCATGGATAGAGAAATTAGCGGCGTTAAACAATCATCCAATGACTTAACCGAAAGTGTGTCGCGATTACGTAATTATTTGCGTGAGTTAGAAATTGAAGCAGAAACACAATTGCAATCGCGCTTAAGCATTTTGCAAGAATCAAACGAAAATTTTGACCCGTTGGAATTTGACCGCTTTACCCGTTTGCAAGAGCTAACCCGTATGATTGCAGAGAGTGTTAATGACGTAGCGACAATTCAGCATGGTTTATTGACCAACTTAGGCCAATCTGAAGCCGCGCTGCAACAGCAAAACCGCATGAACCGCGATTTACAACAAACGCTGCTTGGCGTACGGATGTTGCCGTTTCAGCAAATTGCAGAACGCTTGCAGCGTATTGTGCGCCAAACCGCGCGTGAGCTTAAGAAAAGCGTTGATTTGGTGATTGAAGGTGAAGCCACTGAGATCGACCGCAGCGTGCTGGATAAATTAGGCGCGCCATTAGAACACTTGTTGCGTAATGCGGTAGCCCATGGTTTAGAACTGCCAGCAGAACGCAAAAAACAAGGCAAATCAGAAACAGGTGTTATCAAATTAAAAGTACGTCAAGAAAATGATGAGATTCATATAACGGTTACAGATGATGGTGCGGGTATTAATTTGCAGCGCGTAAAAGAAAAAGCCATTAAAAATAATTTAATTGATGCAGCTACTGAAGTCACAGACCAATCGTTGATGTCGATTATTTTTGAAACAGGATTTTCAACCGCCGACAAGGTAACGCAAATTGCAGGTCGTGGTGTTGGTTTAGACGTGGTGCGAAATGATATTAGCGGCTTAGGCGGGCGCGTAGATTTAACTAGCGAGTTTGGCAAAGGCACCATATTTAGTGTGCATTTGCCAGTTACGCTCACTGTGGCACAAGTATTGGCGGTTCGTTCTGGCGGTTCAATTTATGCGTTACCGGTTGGGATGATTGAACAAGCACAAAAAATAAAACGTCAAGAATTAGTTAATGCTTACAGCGCAGGCGAAATTAACTGGTCTGGCAAACAATATCCAATCCACTATTTATCTCAATTATTAGATCACGAAGAGCATCAGCCAGCAGACCATGCCTATGCTTCTATCCTGCTGTTACGCAGTGGTTCTTACAATATCGCACTGCACGTGGATGAGGTGATTGGTAACCAAGAGGCGGTGATGAAGCCGATTGGCGCGCAATTGGCGCGCGTGCCAGGCATTGTTGGGGCTACCGTTGCCGGCGACGGTAATATTATGTTGATTATTAACCCGGTGCAATTGGCGAATCGTGAAATATTGGCCATAGGCAGTGTGTTGGTGAAACAAGCGAAGCCGGCCGCTAAAGCTATTAGCAAGCCGCGCGCTTTAGTGGTGGATGATTCACTCACCATGCGCAAAGTGTTGGGCCGTTTATTAGAACGTGAAGGTTACGAAGTGCTGATTGCCAAAGATGGTATGGATGCCATGCAAGTGCTGCAAGAATCAACACCTGATATTATTTTAACCGACATCGAAATGCCGCGCATGGATGGTTTTGGTTTGGCACGCAATATTCGTGATGATGCGCGCACCGTCAATACGCCACTGATTATGATTAGTTCGCGCACCGCAGATAAACATCAAAGCTTAGCCAAAGAAATTGGCGTAGATGCTTTTTTTGGCAAGCCTGTGCATGACGAAGAATTGATTGTTAAAGTGAATGAATTGCTGGCAAAAAAGCAAACTAAACATTAGTGTCTCATAATACTTAACCCTAAAAAACCACTAAAATCTAGTGGTTTTTTATTTTTAATGCACAACATATTGCATCAATTTTTTGAGTGAGCGAGTAAAATATCGCCATGCAAGATGAAGCCAAAAGTCCGTCACACAACAAACCTTTAAATAGCATCCTGCAAATGCAACCGCAGTTCGTGCATTTGCGCTGTCATAGCGAATACTCCATTGTCGATGGCATTGTGCGTATTGATGATTATATTGATGCCGCCTGCAAAGACGCTATGCCAGCCCTTGGCATCACCGATTTAAGCAATTTATTTGGCGCTATTAAGTTTTATAAAGCAGCACGCGGACGCGGTATTAAACCGATTATTGGTTGTGATATTTGGCTGGAAAATGTTAAAAATCGCGATCAAGCCTATCGCATATTATTGCTAGTACAAAATAAAATTGGCTATCGTCAGCTGTGCGCAATATTAAGCCGCGCTTATTTAGAAAACCAATATCGCGGGCGCGCTGAAGTAAAGCTTGAATGGCTGCACAATACGGATGGCTTGTTATTACTTTCTGGCAGTAGCCAAAGTGATATTGGCGTTGCGTTAAGTGTTGGCAACACGGCGCTTGCGGCTCAGTTAGCCCAAACTTGGTCTGCCTTATTTCCTAATCGTATGTATTTAGAAGTGCAGCGTGTATCGGATGCTAAAGATAACCCGGCGCAAGAGTATTTAATTCAGCAAATGATTAGCTTAGCAGGTAGCGCAGATTTGCCTCTGGTAGCAACGCATCCCATACAATTCACAACACCTGATGATTTTAAAGCGCATGAAGCGCGCACGTGTATCGCAGAGGGTTACATGCTGGCCGATAAGCGCCGCCCTAAAAATTTCACGCCACAGCAATATTTTAAATCGCAATCTGAAATGGTGGCCTTGTTTGCCGATATGCCTGAAGCTTTGCTTAACACAGTTGAAATTGCCAAGCGTTGTAATTTAGAAATTGAATTGGGTAAAAACTATCTGCCTAATTTCCCCACGCCCAATCGCGAAAGTTTAGATACTTATTTGGTGCAGCAATCGCATCAGGGCTTGGTTGCTCGGTTACAAAGTTTGTATCCCAATGCAGATATGCGTGAAATTAAAAGGCCAGAATATGCAGCAAGGCTTGAGTTTGAATGCAAGATCATCAATCAAATGGGTTTTGCGGGTTATTTCTTAATCGTTGCTGATTTTATTAATTGGGCCAAAAATAATGGCGTACCAGTTGGCCCAGGGCGCGGCTCTGGTGCTGGTTCTTTGGTGGCATATAGTTTAAATATTACCGATTTAGATCCGCTGCAATACAACTTACTGTTTGAGCGTTTTTTAAATCCAGATCGCGTTTCCATGCCTGATTTTGATATCGACTTTTGTATGGATGGTCGCGATCGCGTCATTGATTATGTCAAACAAAAATATGGCTTGGATGCCGTTTCACAAATTGCCACTTTTGGTACCATGGCCGCTAAGGCGGTGATTCGCGATGTGGGCCGCGTGTTAGATTTGCCGTTTAATTTTGTTGATGGCATTGCCAAATTAATTCCGCTAGAGCTAGGCATTACCTTAACTAGTGCGCTAGATAAAGAACCACAATTACAAGAACGCCGCGAAAAAGAAGAAGAAGTCGCACATTTATTAGAGCTAGCATTAAGATTAGAAGGCTTAGTGCGTAACGTGGGCATGCATGCAGGCGGTGTGCTGATTAGCCCAGGCAAAATATCGGACTTTTCACCGATTTATTGCCAGCCAGATGGCGCAAGCTTAGTCAGCCAATATGATAAAGACGATGTGGAAGCCGTTGGTTTGGTTAAGTTTGACTTTTTAGGCTTAAGAACGCTAACGATTTTAGAGTTGGCTTTAGAAAACGCCAACAAACAACGTGCTGATTTAAATGAGGCGCCACTGAGCTTTGAAACACTGCCTTTAAACGACAAAGCTAGCTACAATTTATTAAAGACAGCGAATACCACTGCGGTTTTCCAGCTGGAATCGCGCGGCATGAAAGACATGCTCAAACAAGCATTGCCAGATTGTTTTGAAGATATTATTGCGCTGGTCGCGCTTTATCGGCCAGGGCCAATGGATTTAATTCCCGATTTTTGTCGCCGCAAACACGGCAAGCAGCGCGTGGAATATCCGCATCCAGCCACCGAGTCGATTTTAAAAGAAACCTACGGCATTGCCGTTTATCAAGAACAGGTCATGCAAATTGCGCAAGTGGTAGCGGGTTACAGCTTAGGCGGTGCCGATTTACTACGCCGCGCCATGGGTAAAAAGAAAAAAGAAGAAATGGATGCGCAACGCGCCATTTTTATAGAAGGCTCGCTAAAAAATGGCTTAAACGAACGCCAAGCGACTGAGCTATTCGATTTGCTGGAAAAGTTTGCGGGATATGGGTTTAATAAATCGCACGCAGCCGCTTATGCATTGGTGGCTTATCATACGGCTTATTTAAAAGCGCATTATCCAGCTGCTTTTTTGGCCGCTACCATGTCGGCAGATATGAATAATACGGACAACATTCATAGCTTTTTTGATGACTGCGCGCCGAATAAAGTCGAAGTATTGCCACCAGATATTAATCAAAGTGGCTACCGGTTTATGCCGCTGAACAACAGCCAAATGTTATACGGATTAGGGGCGATTAAGGGCACAGGTTTAGCGGCGATTGAGCTAATTGTCGCAGCGCGCGAAGCAGATGGTGCATTCAAAGATTTATTCGACTTTTGTAATCGCTTGGATTTACGTAAAGTCAATAAGCGCGTGATTGAATCGCTGATTCGAGCAGGGGCGTTTGATAAATTAGCGCCGAATCGCGCGGCTTTATTGGCTGCGGTAAGCATGGCGGTAACAGCGGCTGAGCAGAATAATAATAACGCAGGCCAAAATAACTTATTTGGCGATGTAAGTGAAACTAAGCATGATTTACCCAATATTAAAGCCTGGTCGCCAGAACAGGCGTTAATTGAAGAAAAAGCCGCATTGGGCTTTTATTTAAGCGGCCATCCTTTTTTGAATGCAAAACGCGATGTTAGCCAATTTGTGCGCGGTTCATTGGCAGACTTAACACCTCAGGAACAGTCAAAATTAATGGCGGGGATCGTAGTGGGCGTGCGTGTGCGCATGACGCAACGCGGTAAAATGGCGATTGTGACCATTGACGATGCGGTTTCTCGCGTGGATGTGGTGGTGGGCAGCGAGATGCTAAACCAAAACGCACACTTAATTAAGGAAGACAATTTGCTGGTGATTGAAGGTCGTGTAAGCCATGATGATTTTTCTGGCGGAATAAGGGTTAACGCGCGTAAATTGTACGATTTGGCCGCCGCACGTAGTGCGTTTGCTAGTCTTTTAAAAATTTCGTGTAATGGCCAATCCGATGCGGCAAAGTTAACCGCGATATTGAATCCCTATAAGCGTAAAAATAGTGAGCCTGATAAAAAATGGTGCCCAGTCAAAATTGAGTATCATAATGCACAAAGCCAAGTCAGCATGATGTTGGGCGATGCTTGGCGAGTGGAATTGCATGATGAATTGTTGCAGCATTTGACCGACTGGTTATCGGCTGACAATGTAAAAATCCTATATAATTGAACCGTGTCATTCAAACGATTCAAATAGTTGAGTAATATAAATATATGACCTTAAGACGTGCTACCGATACAAAAATAAACTACTTAGATTTTGAGCAACCTATTGCAATGCTTGAAAAGCGTATTGAAGCTTTGCAAGAGTCGCATGCTGAGCATGGCAGTATTAATATTTCTAAAGAGCTAGACCAGCTACAAAAAAAGCAAAAAAAACTATTAGAAGAAACCTATCAAAATTTAAGTGCTTGGCAAATTTCGCAAGTGGCGTGCCATCCGCAGCGGCCTTATACACTAGATTATATTCGTGAATTATTCACCGATTTTGAGGAGTTGCATGGCGATCGTGCCTATGCAGACGACCCAGCGATTGTGGGTGGTTTAGCGCGTTTTGAAGATATTCCCATTATTGTGATTGGTCATCAAAAAGGCCGTGATGTGAAAGAGCGTCAATACCGTAATTTTGGCATGCCCCGCCCAGAGGGTTATCGCAAAGCCTTACGTTTGTATCGGCTGGCTGAAAAATTTGGTTTGCCGATTGTCACTTTGATTGACACGCCAGGTGCTTACCCTGGCATTGGCGCCGAAGAGCGCGGGCAATCAGAGGCGATTGCTAAAAATTTATACGTGATGGCTGAGCTTAAAACCCCGATTATTGGCGTGATTATTGGCGAAGGTGGTTCAGGCGGCGCGCTGGCTTTGGGCGTAGTTGACCAACTACTGATGTTGCAATATGCGACTTACTCGGTGATTTCACCAGAAGGTTGCGCGTCCATTTTATGGAAAAGTGCCAGCAAAGCGGCTGAGGCGGCCGAAACATTGGCCATTACCGCAGATAGATTGAAAGCGCTCGGCTTGGTGGATATTATTGTGAGCGAACCATTGGGTGGTGCGCACCGCGACATTGAATTCACCATGCAATCATTACGTAAAACACTTAAAGATCAATTGGTTACATTGCAGGAAAAAGACACCGATCAGCTACTAACTGCACGCTATGCGCGATTGATGAGTTATGGCAAATATAAAGAAACCCTCGCCAAATAAAAATTTGCAAAAAGACAGTTTGCATCGAAACATTACGATTCAAAAAACAACGCTTTTAGCCAAACTTAACACTTTTTTTAGCACAGTTTTTTCAGAAAATAACTGTGCTTATCCACACTTAGTTGTTGCTTTTAGCGGCGGTTTAGATTCCTGTGTCTTGCTGCACTTATTGGCGCAACTTCGCCAAACTTTATCTTTTCAACTCAGTGCACATCATGTGCATCACGGCTTAAGCAAACATGCGGATAGTTGGGCAGAGTTCTGTCAAAAAACCTGTCACACGCTTAACGTAGCGCTAACTATTTCAAGAGTCAATGTGGCTATTAATAGCGGCTTGGGCATTGAAGCGACAGCTAGAAAAGCCCGCTATGCCGCATTGATGGCGATTGCTGCCGATTTTATTTGTACCGCGCATCATCAAGATGATCAGGCCGAAACTTTGCTTTTGCAGCTGGCGCGTGGCGCTGGCGTAAAAGGTTTATCCAGTATGGCTGACATGGATAACGCCAGAAAATTGTTGCGCCCATTGCTTAATATCAGCAAGGCAGAATTGGCGGTTTACGCCCAACAGCATGCATTAAGTTGGGTGGAGGATGAAAGTAACGCCAACACCCAATTTGACCGAAATTTTATGCGACACAACGTGCTGCCAACTTTAATGCAACACTATCCTGCCATTAAACAAAACTTAGCCCGCACGGCACAACATTTGGCTGACGCAAACGCTTTATTAGATGTGCTGGCAGCGCTGGATGCACAAGCGCACTTAACACTAAAATTAGGTGAAAAAATATTAGCGTTAACGCCTTTAAAGCAACTAGATATGCGTAGAGTGAATAATGTATTGCGTTGGTGGTTAGCGCAAAACAATGTGCTCATGCCAAGCTTGGCGCAGTTGCAACAAATAACTCAGCAACTGTTATATGCAAAAACTGATGCAGAAATTCTAATTAAATTAAAGCAAGTTGATTTCAAAGTAGATGGCGTATTAATGCTAAGACGTTACCAAGATTGTGCCTATTTGATAGCCGAATTAAATAGTGAGCCAATGATTGATTTTGTATGGCGGGGCGAATCGATATGCGCTTTGCCCAATCAAACGCAGTTAACTTTTCAGCAAGTATTGGGCGCAGGTTTGGGTTTAAAGCATATTAAAGATAAAGCCTTGCTGATTAAATCACGCAAGGGTGGCGAGCGTTTTAAGCCCGATTTAAATCGCCCCAGCCGCAGTTTAAAAACACTGCTGCAAACAGCGGCTATTCCGCCTTGGCAACGCAAGCAATTACCGTTGATTTATATAGATGAAATGCTGGTAATGATTCCCAATATTGGGATAGACGCTAATTTAAAAGCCGCTGCTAACGAAATGGGCGTTGTAGTGACTTGGCAGCAGCTGTGAGGCTTGAATGCTATTTTCTCAGCAAACTTTCAAGCTTAGGCCAAACATTTTCTAATAACTTGGGCTGCGCGGCAGCAGCAGGGTGTAGTCCATCATCCTGAATAAGATTGCGGTTGCCAGCGACACCATCTAAAAAAAATGGTACTAAACTGAGGCTGTGTTTTTTGG
The DNA here is from genome assembly GCA_046594885.1 of Methylotenera sp. Classification (GTDB taxonomy): domain Bacteria; phylum Pseudomonadota; class Gammaproteobacteria; order Burkholderiales; family Methylophilaceae; genus Methylotenera_A. The sequence continues at coordinate 42,500 of JBKJRD010000074.1, forward strand.
CTAACGATTCGTATAAGCCACTGAATTTTTGTGTATATTGAATGCCATAATTGGGTGGAATTTTCATGCCCAATAGCATCACGTTGGCATTACTGGCTTTAGCTTTGGTAATCATGCTATTTAAATTACTTTGCATATCGGTCAAACTTAAACCGCGTAATCCATCGTTCGCGCCAAGTTCTATCACCACAATATTGGGCTCATGTGTTTTAAGCATTTGATCGAAGCGGGTTAATCCACCGCTGGTAGTTTCGCCGCTAATACTGGCATTAACTACTTTGTATGGACTATTTTGCTGTTTTAGTTTGTTTTCTAGCAAAGCGACCCAACCTGTATGAGGTGCAATGCCATAAGCTGCAGATAAACTATCACCAAAAACCACGATAGTTTGTGCGGCCTGAGCGCTGCTTGCAACCAAAGCGATTACTAAGACACTAATCCAAGTAACAAAAAATTGAGCTAAAAAACCAAATAAACGAGAACGCATACATGCTACTTTCTGAAAGTAATTTTCAAACGGATGCCCGAAATTTAACAACGCGCAGCCCTGCCATTTTAGCGACAAACTTATGCAAAAGTGTGGGGGATGCGCCTAATAAGATAGATATTTTAACCAATTTGCAGTTGCAAGTGGCGTTAGGCGAAAGTGTGGCGATTGTAGGTAGCTCTGGCTCTGGAAAATCAACCTTGCTAGGTTTGCTGGCGGGGCTGGATAATCCTACCAGCGGCAGCGTGACCGTACAAAGTGCCGCTTTTAGTGATTTAGATGAAGATGCGCGCGCGGCGATTCGCGGCAAACACATGGGTTTTGTGTTTCAATCGTTTCAACTATTACCCACCATGACAGCGTTAGAAAACGTGATGCTGCCCATGCAATTATCTAATCGAGCCAATGCTAAGCAAATTGCGACAGAAACGCTGGCAAAAGTAGGGTTAAGTGCGCGCTTAAGTCATTATCCCAAACAGCTTTCTGGCGGTGAGCAGCAGCGCGTGGCAATTGCGCGCGCCTTTGCGCCGCAGCCTAGCATTTTGTTTGCCGATGAGCCCACGGGTAATCTAGATTTGGCAACAGGTGAGCGCATTATTGATTTGCTATTTAGCTTAAATCAGCAAGCTAGAAAAACGCTCATTTTGGTGACACACGATGTGAAACTGGCGCAACGTTGCCAACGAACGCTGACCCTGAATAACGGTCAGTTAAGCGAAACTGGTGTTTGAGCGCACTATGCTTTTTAAATTAAGTTATCAGCAATTATTCTCTCAATGGAAATCGGGCGATTTGCGCGTCATGCTGTTCGCGCTGATATTGGCGGTGACATCCATTACGGCAGTGAATTTTTTTATTAATCGCATTGCGCTACATTTAAACGCACAAGGCGGCATGCTGTTGGGCGGCGATTTAGTGGTGATTTCTGACCACCCGATTGCAAATGAATATGCAGCACTTGCCGAAAAGTTTAACCTGCAAAGTACATCTACACTAGAGTTTCCTAGCATGGTGATTAACGGTAGCCGCAATCAATTGGCGGAAATTAAAGCGGTACAAAATAATTTCCCCTTAAGAGGTGATTTTAGCGTTCAACTTAACCCTCAAAAAACAGCAGAAAATATTCGCAGTACGCCAAAGCAAGGTGAAGTATGGCTAGAGCCGCGTTTGGCTAGCATTTTAAACGTAGCGATTAATGATCAAGTAGAAGTCGGCGCAACGAAGTTTAAAGTGGCCGGCATTTTAGTGCGTGAATCGTCACGTGGTGGTGATATGTTCAGCTTTGCGCCGCGCTTGATGATGCACAGCGACGATATTGCAAAAACCGAATTGATTCAATTTGGTAGTCGGGTTAAATATCAATTTTTGGTGGCGGGTAGCGCAGATAATATCGCGCGTTTTTCGGATGCAATTACGCCACAATTAAAACGGGGTGAACGTATACAAGATATTAAAACCGCCAGACCTGAAATCAAAAGTGCACTCGAAAAAGCAGAGACTTTTTTAGGCTTAAGTGCCATGGCAAGCGTGGTGTTATCCATTGTGGCCATGCTGCTGGCCAGCGCGCCATTTGTGGCTAGAAGCACCAATACCGCTGCGCTGATGCGCTGCTTTGGCGCCAGTAAGGCGGTGATTCAAAATATATTGCTGCAACAAACTGCTATGCTGGCGCTGATTGGCGGCGTGCTGGGTTGCGTGATTGGCTATATTTTGCAATATGGCTTAGCTTATATCGCAGGTCAATTATTTGTCGAAAGCTTGCCCGCGCCCAATTTGATGCCAGTAGTGATGGGCATCAGCTTGTCGTTTGCCATTTTATTTAGCCTGATGTGGCCGCATATTCAAACCCTAAAGAACGTGTCAATTATGCGCATTTTACGGCGCGATGAGTTAGAAGCGCCAGTTAAGTTGTGGTTTAAATACACGCCAATTGTGTTGGTGAGCATGACGTTAATTGCGGTGCTGGCTAAAACTTGGCAGTTGGCTTTTGCGTTTTTATCTGGCATTGTTGGCATTTGTTTGGTCGCGGGCTTTCTGGCTTATGCTTTGGCAAAAATGCTGCATCGCATCAGTGAGCAGCTTAAAAATCAATATGCCATTGGTTTTGGTTTATCTAATTTGAATCGCCGTTTGGGTTTATCGATTGCGCAAATGATTGGCTTTAGCTTAGGCGCGATGGTGTTGATGTTGCTGATGATGATTAAAGCCGACTTGTTGGACGCATGGCGCGGCTCTATGCCCATCGATGCGCCGAATCGCTTTGTGATTAATATCCAGCCTAATCAGGTTGCGCCTATCAAAGCTTTTATTCAGGCATTAAATATCGATAAACCACAAATATTCCCCATGATTCGTGGCCGATTAGTGGCTAAAAATAATCAAGAAATTAACCCTGATTTGTTTCCTGATTTGTTTGCAGATGAGCGCGCAAAACGCTTGGTTTCGCGCGAATTTAATTTATCTAGCGCCGCTAATATGCAGGCAGATAACCAGTTATTACAGGGAAAATGGTGGCAAGCTAACCAAGCCAGCCAGCCATTTGTGTCGATTGAAGAAGACATTGCTAAAACGCTGAATATCAAGCTTGATGATGTCTTAACTTATGATATCGCGGGTAGCCGCATCGACTTAACGGTAAAAAGTATTCGAAAAGTAGAGTGGGATAGCATGCGCGCTAACTTTTTTGCGGTCACGCCGCCAGACACGCTTAAAGACTATCCAACTAGCTATATGACCGCATTTTATTTGCCGCAAAATCAAGCGACTGCCATGAATCAGTTGGTGCAGAAATTTCCGAATTTTACCGTGATTGACACCGCCAGCATCATGAATCAAGTGCGCGATATCATGAACAAATTGACTTTAGCGGTGGGTTTTGTGTTTATGTTTTGTTTGGTTGCAGGTTTAATTGTGTTATACGCTGCGCTCATTGCCTCACGTGAAACGCGCTTGCAAGAATCCGCTTTGCTGCGTGTATTAGGCGCTTCGCGCCAGCAAGTCACCATTGCGCTGTTGGCAGAATTTATCAGTATTGCTGCCGTTGCTGCATTGGTGGCCATTGTAATGGCGATTGGGTTAAGTTTTTACTTGAGTGTTTTTGTATTGGATATTCCTTATCAATTTAATGTTAAGTTGGCAGCAGCGGTGTTTATGCTGACTTTAATCTTTATTCCCCTCGCGGCTTGGTCAGTCGTGCGCAGCTATTTAAATGTGCCGCCCAAGCAAGTATTGAATAGCATTTAACTGGTTATACATAACCATTTAAATGGTTATGTACAACCAGTTAAATGGTTATGTACAACCATAATTTAAGCATATAATGTGCTTAACTCAGCTTAGTAATGCATGAGTGCTTGATTTTGTTCAATATTTTAAGTGCCGAATTGTTGGAATGTATTTTGCACATATGCAATATCGATGTTAACAATCCAAGCTAGAGAAAACATGAAAAAACCAATCAAGCTAAAACCGATATTAGCAATTGTTGCAGCTGTTTATGCTGCACCACAATTAGTGGTGGCTGAAGAGTCGGACGCCATTACCACCAAAAAAATTGAGATTATTAGCACTACGCCATTGCAAGGGGTTGGTTTGCCGCTAGAATTAATTCCTGCCAGCGTACAAAGTGTAAAAGGCGAGCAATTAATACAACAAAAAAGTTTAAGCATTGCTGACTACATCAATCAAAACTTAACAGGCGTGAGTGTTAACGACACGCAAAATAACCCGTATCAGCCTGATGTGAGCTTTCGTGGCTACTCCGCATCGCCATTACTTGGCACGCCACAAGGCTTGTCGGTATTTGTGGATGGCGTACGAGTCAACGAACCATTTGGCGATGTAGTGAATTGGGATTTAATCTCAACCAACTCCATTAACAGCATTAATCTAATTCCAGGCTCAAATCCTTTATTTGGACTCAATACATTAGGCGGCGCATTATCGGTACAAACCAAAAGTGGCCGCACCAATCAGGGCGGTGCAATCGAGTATTACCAAGGTTCGTTTGGCCGTAAAGCGGGCTCTGCCGAATTTGGCGGTGTGACGGAAGATGGCGCGGTTGATTACTTTATTTCAGGTAATGTATTTAGTGAAGATGGCTGGCGCGATTTTTCACCCAGCGATGTGGGACAATTATTTGCCAAAGTGGGCTGGCAAAACGAAAGCTCCGCGCTCAATTTAAGCTACACAGGCGCTGATAATAAATTAATTGGTAATGGTTTAGCACCAGACGACTTTTTGCGTCAGCAAGGCCGCGAATCAATATTAACGCGCCCAGACTTAACCGAAAATAAACTGTCATTTTTTAATTTAAACGGCAGTCATTTTTTTAATGATGAAACACAGTTAAGTGGCAATACTTATTATCGCCTGGCTAAGACTAGCACCCTAAATGGCGATGGCAACGATGATTATGATGATGGTGAAACATTAGCTGACAATAACGATACTTGTATGAATAGCACTGACCCAGAAGACTCTGAAGCCGCTTGTAGTGGCGCGATTAATCGCACCAAGTCTAGACGCCAAGGCTATGGTATAAATTTACAACTGACTTTTAATCAAGATTTTATTGGTTATAAGAATCAATTTGTAACAGGTGTTGGTTACGATTATGGCCGCACTAATTTCAGACAAAGTACCCAATTTGGATTGGTGAATGCAACGCGTGGCATTGACCCAAAGGATATTTTTAGTGCAGAAGGGGCTGTTAGATTAAAAGGCGTGAGTAAAACCCGTAGCGTTTTTGCAACCAACACCTTGTCACTCAACCCGCAGTGGCATTTAACGCTATCTGCGCGTTATAACCATACGCAAGTAGAAAATAGTGATCGTTTAAATCCGATTCCAGACCCGATTGAAGCGAACAATACTTCGCTTACCAGTAAACAAAGCTACAACCGCATTAACCCTGCAATTGGTTTGAATTTTACACCGAATGAAGATTTAACTGCATTTGTGAGTTATAACGAAGGTAGCCGTGCGCCGACGGCGATTGAATTGGGTTGTGCAAATCCCGCGCAACCTTGTCGTTTGCCCAATGCATTCGCGGGCGATCCGCCACTAGACCAAGTGGTCGCAAAAACGTTTGAGGGCGGTTTAAGAGGCAAAATAAATGACAATATGGGTTGGTCTTTTGCGGCATATCGTGCCCAAAATTTTGATGATATTCAATTTATTTCCTCAACCACAACAGGCGCTGGCTTTTTTGATAATGTCGGCAAAACCAGACGCCAAGGTATCGATGCGGCATTAAATGGTCGCTTAGATAAGTTGACATGGACGTTAGGCTACAGCTTTGTGCGCGCCACTTATCAATCTGATTTTGAAATTGTCAGCGAAATTAATGAAACGGTGCCAGGTAGCCAGGTGCAACAAGTGGGAAAAGGTGACCATATTCCTGGTATCCCGCAACACCAATTAAAATTACGCGCAGCTTATGACGTCACGCCGTCATGGAATATCGGTAGCAATATTTTTGCGTTTTCTGATCAATATTCACGTGGTAACGAAAATAATCGCTTCGATGGCCAAGGCGCTAAAGTCAGTGGTTATGCGGTGATGAATCTAGATACGCGTTATGACTTTCACAATGGCTGGCAGTTATTTGCCAAATTGAATAATATTTTTGACCGAGAATATAACAATGGTGGTTTGTTAGGCGAACATCGTTTTGATGCGAGTACGGGTCAATTTACCGGCAATGAGTCAGACACTAATGCTTTTTTTGCGCCAGGTGCGCCACGTGCCGGTTGGTTTGGCGCGCGCTATACTTTTGGCGGCAAAAAGTCGCTGGCGCAACTTGATAACGATTAATTTAATATAAAGGCGAACATTGCTCTCACAACAAGCTCATTCTATTGCGCTAGATTCAAAATCCAAGCAGCACTTTAATCAAGCGAAGAAAATACTCATCGTTGAAGATGAAGTGCTGTTTGCGCGCGCTGTACAAAAGCGGCTGCAAAAGGCCGGTTTTGAGTGCGAGCATGTAGAAACATTAGCCGATGCGCGTGCCATTCATAAACAATTCAGTGCAGATTTAGTGTTGCTGGATATGCGCCTGCCAGATGGCAATGGCCTGGATTTGCTCAGTGAGTTTGTGGCAAAAAATATGGTGACCATTGTGATGACCGCTTACGGTGAGGTGAGCGATGCCGTCACTGCCATGAAGCTGGGTGCAAACGATTACTTAAAAAAACCCATTGATTTAGAAGAGTTATTGTTAATCATTCAAAAGAATGAAAAAACAGCCTCTTTGCAAACCAGTTTAGATTATTCCAGACAGCGCAATGCGCATTTAAGCGATGGCGTTACGTTAATTGGCGATAGTCCTGCTACGCAAAGCATGCATATGCAAATTGCGCGTATTGCGCAGTTAAGTCATGTCAATGATGCGATTGCGCCAACAGTATTAATTATGGGCGAAACAGGCACAGGTAAAGATGTGGCTGCGCGCTTATTGCATGCTTCAGGTGCGCAAGCTGATAAGCCTTTTGTGCATGTGGATTGCGCCTCTTTACCAAACGAGTTGATAGAAAGTGAATTGTTCGGGCATGAAAAAGGTGCTTTTACCAATGCAATCATCTCTAGACCAGGTTTGATCGAGGCCGCGGAAGACGGCACTTTGTTTTTGGACGAGATTGGCGAATTGCCACTTGGGTTACAGGCTAAATTGCTTAGTGTGCTGGAACGGCGCCGTGTCAGGCGTTTAGGCTCAACCAAAGAACGCATTGTACCCGCGCGCATTATTGCAGCCACCAATCGCGATTTGCACGAGATGTCACAAGCAGGCCGATTTCGTTCGGATTTATATTATCGCTTAAATGTGATGACGATTTCGTTAGCGCCTTTGCGCGAGCGGGGTAACGATGTTGTGCAGTTAGCCAAGCATTTTATGCAGTTAACTGAAAAGCGTTACGGTTTAACCAAGCATGTATTTAGCCAATCGGCAATTGAAGCAATGCAAAATTATGCCTGGCCTGGCAATGTGCGCGAATTACGCCATCAAATCAGCCGCGCAGTGCTATTAACTGGGCAATCACAAATTACCGTCGCAGATTTAAATTTAAGCGAAAACAAGCATAAAGCCACCACAGAATCCACGCAGCAAACACAGATAACATTAGATGCGGCTGAAAAGAGCATGTTGCTCAATGCATTAGAGTTAACACACAACAATGTCTCAGAAGCAGCGCGCAAATTAGGCATTACCCGTATGACAATGCGCTACCGCATGGATAAGCATGGCATTCGTTTTTAATGCCTGTTTTAATCGCTACTTAACCATCAATATTAACCAGTTTTTTAAGCGCGATGATGATTTGCGTCGTGTTATTATGCCTATTTAATTGACACTAAAAATATTCAGTATGAGTAAAGGCATCATCTTATGAAGTTAGGCACGCCTTTAAGCCCTTCGGCAACAAAAGTGATGTTGCTTGGTAGTGGCGAATTGGGCAAAGAAGTCATCATCGCCCTACAGCGTTTTGGCGTAGAGGTAATTGCGGTTGACCGCTATCCAAACGCGCCCGGCCATCAAGTGGCGCATCGCGCCTACACCATTGATATGACGGATTCTGTTGCGCTTAAAGCATTAATTGAGCAAGAAAAACCGCACTTTATTGTGCCTGAAATAGAGGCGTTAAATACCGATGTGCTGGCAGAAGTTGAAACTGAAAAACTAGCAACCGTTATTCCTACCGTTAAGGCCGTGCAACTCACGATGAATCGCGAGGGTATTCGCCGCTTAGCGGCGGAAGAGCTTAAATTGCCAGTTTCTCCTTATGCATTTGCACGTAGCGAAGCTGAACTGCACGCAGCGATTCATGGCGACGCTGGCAAAGCAGGAATTGGCTATCCGTGTTTTATTAAACCGACCATGTCTTCAAGCGGCAAAGGTCAATCGCGCATTACGCAAGCAAGTGAAGTAAAAGCTGCTTGGGATTACGCCGCAACTGGCGGGCGTGTGAATCAAGGTGTGGTGATTGTAGAAGGTCAGATTGATTTTGATTACGAGATTACCTTATTAACGGTGCGTGCGAAAAATGCAGCAGATGAAATCCAAACTTATTTTTGCGAGCCAATTGGCCACGTGCAAAAAAATGGCGACTACATTGAAAGCTGGCAACCACAAAAAATGACTGCCAACGCCTTAAAAGCCGCGCAACAGGTGGCTAAAACCATCACCGATAGTTTGGGCGGGCTTGGTTTATTTGGCGTGGAGTTATTTGTCAAAGGTGACCAAGTTTGGTTTAGCGAAGTCAGCCCTCGTCCGCATGATACGGGTATGGTGACGATGTGTTCGCAACGCTTAAGCGAATTTGAACTACACGCACGCGCGATTTTGGGTTTGCCAGTCGATGTCAGTTTAAAAGCTGCCGGTGCCAGCGCTGTGATTTATGGCGGTGTTGAAAGCGATAACCTGCAATACAGCGGATTAGAAGCCGCACTCAATATACCGGGTAGCGATGTGCGATTATTTGGCAAGCCGCAATCGTTTGTGCGCCGTCGTATGGGCGTAGCTCTGGCTATCGGTAAAGACACCGATGAAGCCAGAACACGCGCTCAATTAGCCGCTAGTTTAGTTAAAACATGTGCGACTTAACACATTACTTAACCCTTTTTTTCGCCCAATATCTTGACGTTAAATCATATTCAAGAAACAGGTAGCAGCCAAGCCACATTGTATACATTGCTTGGTGGCGAGCAGAGTGGCACAGCCGCCATTCGCCAATTGGTAGAAACTTTTTATGATGTGATGGATAGCGACCCAAAAGCGGTAAGCATTCGCGCTATGCATCCAGCCGATTTAACCGCATCACGCGAAAAGCTTTTTATGTTTTTAACCGGTTGGACGGGCGGGCCGCAATTATACATAGAACGCTATGGGCATCCATTTTTGCGTAGCAAACATTTGCCATTTAGTATTGGCGAAAGTGAGCGCGATCAATGGATGTATTGCATGATCAGAGCCATGCAAACCTTAGCAATCGATGAAAACTTAATGCAAAAAATTGCTGAACAATTATATGGCGTTGCCGATTTTATGCGTAATCAATCATAGCGTTTGCCGCGCTTCAACGCGCAAATAATTTTACCTACTAATCAGCAGTTTACAGTTTGAAAAAAGGCAAAAAATTACGTCATTGATGATTCAAGCTGTTATAGTGTTTCAGAAATAACAGTTGTCGTCAGGGGTTTTGCTTGACTAAAAACACATGTTTACTCAAAGTCGCAGCTTTTTCAGGCATTGCTTTTTCCAGTCAAGCGTATGCGTTTGCCAACTCACAAGCAAACACTTTATCTAGCATCAATCATCCGGCTCCCTTTTTATTCGCAACCATCCGCGATGTATTTTTAGCGCAAACGCACTGGATGATTGCCTATAAATATGAAATCACCCTGATCCTATTTTTTATACTGGCGCTTATTTTACTCAGCCTGTTGCTGCTTAATTGGCACATAAAAGCCCAGGTGACGCAAAAGTTCTTGATGCCTAATCAAGACATAATAGCATTAACCAAGCGCATTCAATTTCCCACTTCTATCGTTTTAATAATAGCGCTGCTGTTTGTTTGCGGCTTGGTTGTGCTGTATCTACACATGGTTTTGACCTATCAGTATTATTTAAATCAACGTTTTGTGCAGTGGGTTAGTGCTGGTTTTTTTGTTTTTGTGCTGTATGGCGGCTATTTATTTGGTAATCTTAAACGCAGCCGCCAGTTAGAAAAACTGATTAACCGATTACATTTGCAAAACGTGGCTAAAAAAATCGCGCAAGAAAAATTATTAAAAAGCGAACAGCGCTTGCAACGCCAAAACACCAGCTTGGCACATTTAGCCGCTATGCAGTTGATGCACTGGCAAAATCCTGCCACTTTATTTAGAGAAATCATGCAAGTTTCTGCATTGGCTTTAGATGTAGAGCGCGTCAGTGTGTGGCGTTTTAGTGACGATTTAACACAACTAGAATGTGTCGGTTTGTATATCAAATCCAAAAATTTGTACACGGTATCTCAGCCCTTAATCGCAGAGCATTTACCTGAATATTTCAAGCACCTTAAACAAAATCGCGTGATTGCCATTAATGACGTCTATCAACACCCAGCTACAGCTGAGTTTACCCAAGCATATCTGCAAGAAAACCGTATTGGTGCGATGTTGGATGGCACGATTTGGTTGAACAATGAAGTGATTGGCGTGATTTGCCATGAGCACGTTGATGGTGCGCGACAATGGACAATGGATGAGCAAAACTTTGTTGGTTCAATTACCGATCTGACAAGGCTTACGCTTGAAGCACAAAAACGGCATCAAGCGGAAGATGATTTATCGCGACAGCAAAAAAATGTAGAGTCAATCGTGCAAAAACGCACCGCTTCTATTGCAAATAACGCTAAATTATTTCGATTTTTGGTCGAACACGCACCCGTGAGTATTTTGTATATGACTGTTGCGCAAGAGATTATTGAAATGAACCCAGAAGCGGAACGTCTCTCTGGTTACAGCCGCGAATACGCTATTGGTAAAACCTATCAAGCATTATTTGGCACCGAGCAAAATAAGCAGCAATTACTGCATATGGAAAAACATATTGCTTATGGACAGAAAATACAAGGTGAAGAACTCACCATTCGCCGCGCAGATGGTAGCACTGCCGATTTAATGATTTCGCGCAGTATGGCGCTTGATGATGACGGCAACCCCGTGATTATTTCGATTGGACAAGACTTAAGCAAGCAAAAGGCGCTGGAACTTAACGCTCAAAAACTGATAGAAACTGAAAAACGCTACAGTTATGTGGTGCAGCATGCGCCAATACCAATATTGATTATCGATAAAAAAGGGCACATTATCGAAGCCAACCCAGAAGCGATTTCTGCAGCTGGCTATAGCCGAGAGCAACTGATTGGCCAAAACTTTATTCAATTGATTGTGGCCAAAGAATCGCGCAGAAAAGCAATTGCCGCAGCACAACGTGCCATGAAAGGCGAAGATTTTCGTGCCGTTGAGTTGTTACTACAAAATTCTGCGGGTGAAAAATACCAGTATCAATGCTCAATGGGCGCGGTGCTAGACGGCGCTGGTGAACAAAGCCAATTGGTGGCGATTGCTTTGGATATTTCGCAACAAAAACAATTGCAAGCATCTTTGATTACTGCGCGCGAAGCGGCTGAATCGGCTGATCGCATTAAATCCATGTTCGTGGCATCGATGTCGCACGAGCTGCGCACACCGCTTAATTCCATTATCGGCTTTTTGGGCATCGTGCTGCAAGGCATGTCGGGCGAGCTGAATTTGAAGCAAAAAGATCAGTTAAGTCGTGCTTATCATTCGGCCAAACACTTGTTATCACTGATTACCGATGTGATTGATATTTCTAAAATTGAAGCTGGATTTTTAGAAGTGCATATTGAAAAATTTGAGCTAATGCCTTTGTTGGCAGAAGTAGAGCAAGCGATTGAACACATTGCAGTAGAGAAAAATCTGCTAGTGAGTATCGATTGCCCGCAGCATTTATTATTAGAAACCGATCGTAAACGCCTATTTCAAGTGGTGTTGAATGTGGCTAGCAACGCGGTGAAATACACGGTAAAAGGATCGGTCAATATACAGGCAGCATTGCAAAATGATTGGCTAGAAATTCGTGTGCAAGATACCGGCATTGGTATTCAAGAGGCGGATTTAGCGCAATTATTTAAACCATTTGAACGCATCGATTCGCCGCTTAAAATCAAAACTTTGGGTACTGGTCTGGGCTTATACTTAACCCGTAAAATATTGGCACAATTACTCAGCGGCACAGTCGACGTAAAAAGTGAGCCTGCTAAAGGCAGTATTTTTAGCATCAAAATACCGGCCAAAATTCAAGATTTTGCACCAGAACAAGCTGCATCCATTTTAGATGACCCTCAATAGGAAAATCCAAATCATGACAGTCGCGCTGATAATTGAAGATAACGAAAATAATTTAGAGTTAATTCGGTTTATCCTAGAACAAGCCAATTATAAGACGCGTTTTGCGCTGACAGGATTAGAAGGCGTTAAGCAGGCGATTACTATTACACCAGACTTTATTATTTTAGATATACAATT
>JBKJRD010000004.1:0-6901 GCA_046594885.1 Methylotenera sp.
TGGTTGATTGGCATTTAAGTTGATTTGCGTTTGGTGCTGGGGATAGTTTGGGGAATTTGCATATTGAGATGCAAAAGGATTATGCGCTGATTGACTGGCTGTGGCCGCATTCGATATGCCCGTTGGCGTGGCTAAATTTTTATTTAGGCTATGGTAAATAAAACGGTGAATCGCTTGTCCATCCCTAAAGCGTACTTCAGTTTTGCTCGGATGCACGTTGACATCGACTAAGCCAGGGTCTAGCTCTAAAAATAGTACAAATGCAGGATGTCTATCGTGATGCAATACATCTTGATAAGCCTGGCGAATGGCATGCGCAATGAGCTTATCGCGCACAAAGCGGCCGTTGACATACACATATTGTGTATCGCGGCTATTACGATTAAAAGTGGGCTTTGCCGCAACACCCCACAACCGCAAACCAGCAGCCTCTTCATCAATAGCAATACTTTCTGCAGCAAATTCTGCGCCTAATAATGCGTTGATTCTATTAACTGGTGCGCCAATATTAAAGCGACTTAGCACCCTGCCATTATGCTGCAAAGTAAAACTCACATCTGGGCGCGATAATGCCACGCGTGTAAAAGCTGCTTCGCAATGACCAAATTCAGTGGCATCGGTTTTTAAAAATTTGCGCCTTGCGGGTGTATTAAAGTACAAGTCATTCACTTCAACCACTGTGCCAATTTCCAATGCTGCAGGTTCGATGGCGCTCATTTCACTGCCATCGCTGGCAATACGCCAGGCATGTTTAGTGTTAAGCGCGCGGCTTAAGATTGTGGTGCGTGAAACCGATGCAATACTGGCTAAGGCTTCGCCACGAAAGCCCAAACTGGCGACTGCTTCTAAATCTTCTAAACTAAAAATCTTGCTGGTGGCGTGGCGCGTTAACGCCATTTTCAGATCAATTTCTGCGATACCACTGCCGTTATCGGCAACGCGTATTTGCTTAATGCCGCCTTGCATTAATGCAACATGAATATCACTGCTGCCAGCGTCTAAACAATTTTCTAATAGCTCTTTTAGCGCAGAAGCTGGCCGATCTACCACTTCACCCGCAGCAATTTGGCTAATCAGCTGGTCAGGCAGTAATTGGATGGCGTTAAGTGGTGTGCGTGACATAATTGCTTATCGTTTATTTCGTGATATTTTACCTGTTTTACTGCACAATCACGCACCATGAAATCGCTCAATATACATTTAGACGACTGTATTTTAGATAACTATGCCGCCAGCTTTATAAAAGCGCGCGCAATTAAGCGTCATCATCACTTATATATTGGCCCGACCAATTCGGGCAAAACTTATCATGCACTTAACACTTTAATTAAGGCAAAATCGGGCGTTTATTTAGCACCGTTACGTTTATTAGCGATGGAAGTGCGCGATCAATTAATGCAAGCTGGTGTGCCGTGCAATTTAATTACTGGTGAAGAGCGGGTAATGATTGCCGGCGCACAACATAGCGCATCGACCATTGAAATGATGAATCCCACAAAGTTGGTCGATGTGGCGATTATTGACGAGATTCAAATGCTGCAAGACCCTGACCGCGGTAGCGCTTGGACAGCTGCGCTGGTTGGCGTGCCTGCAAGGCAAGTGTTTATCTGCGGCTCAAATGCTGTCACTAAACCTTGTTTACAGATCATTGCGTATTTAAACGAGACCGCAGAAATTACACAACTGCAACGCATGACACCATTAATATTAGAAGACGAAAGCTTGTGTGGTGCGCGCTATAGCAAGCCAAAGTTAAAGGCCAGGCTGCAAAAAGGTGACGCCATTATTGCATTTTCGCGCAAAGATGTACTGACATTTTCGGCTAGGTTTCGCCAATGGGGTTACACCGTTGCCAGTATTTACGGCGCATTATCACCCGAAGTACGCAGGCATGAATCTGCCCGCTTTTGTAGCGGTGAGGCAGATATTTTAGTGGCAACCGATGCGATTGGCATGGGCTTAAATTTGCCGATTCGGCGCGTGGTTTTTGCTAATATCTTTAAATTTGACGGTGTGGCATCGCGTTTATTAAATGCGACTGAAGTGCGACAAATTGCAGGTCGCGCGGGTCGTTTCGGCATTTACGCTACCGGCTATGTCAATATCATGGAAGACGATGAACGTTTTCATATCGCGCATATGCTGGCTACTGATGACACATCTGATTTGCAGAAGCTGCCTATTGCCGCGAGCATTAGCCAGATAGAAGCCATTTCAAGTCAATTACCCAGCGCAAAAATTGCAGAATGCTTGGACTATTTTGCTAATCGGCTAAAATTTAATCATGCTTTATTTACATTAAGTAAAATCGATATTCAACTAAAGCAAGCTTTATTGGTGGATAAATTTGCGCCTAAATTATCTTTAAAGGACAAATTTATTTTTACCTGCGCGCCCATTGCCATTAACGTGAACATTGAAAAAGATTACTTTTTATTGTGTTTAAAAAGTGTGGTCGAGAATACCATTCGCGCGTTACCATCTAAGCCAAATTGGCTAGAATCAACTAGCGCAAAACATTTGGAAGAGGCAGAAATATTGAGTCAAAATATAAGCTTATATGCTTGGTTAAGTTTTAAATTTCCACAGATTTTTGTAGATGCAGAATCTATTCCGCACTTCAGAAAATCTGTCAGCCGTTATATTGAACGCGCTTTACAAACACAAAGTGGATATGGCGAAACGCAGCGTGAGTTAGATTTTATGCAAACCAGAGTGCGCTAAGCGCTTAAACTTAACCACTTTTTTTTGCTTAATTTTTAGGGTTAAGTACCCGCTTTTTTGGTTTTAATTGCTGCTATTGGCCAATGCAGGATTAGCCGCAAAGTATTTTTTAATGCCACTTAAAATAGAATCCGCCATTTTTTCTTGATACGCATCATCATTGAGCTTTCGTTCTTCTTCAGGATTACTGATAAAAGCAGTTTCAACCAAAATCGATGGAATGTCGGGCGATTTTAAAACCGCAAACCCTGCTTGCTCCACATGATTTTTATGTAACTTATTAATTTCGCCAATATAGCCAAGCACCGATTTGCCTAGTTTCAAACTATCGTTAATGGTGGCCGCTTGCGATAAATCGAGTAATGTTTTGGCTAATATTGGATCTCTGCCATTTAAACTGACGCCGCCAATTAAATCAGATTCGTTCTCTTTTTGCGCAAGATAACGTGCGCCAGCACTGGTTGCCCCTTTTTCTGATAAAGCAAATACCGATGAGCCGCGCGCAGCTGGATTGGTAAACGCATCGGCGTGAATCGAGATGAAAAGATCGGCTTTTAATTTACGCGCTTTTAAAACACGGGTGCCAAGCGGGATAAAATAATCGCCATCACGCGTTAGTACGCCGCGCATATTCGGTTCGGCATCAATCTTGGCTTTAAGTTTTTTTGCCAAAGCCAGCGTAATCACTTTTTCGTCACTGCCACGCGCACCACGCGCACCTGGGTCCTCACCACCGTGACCTGCATCAATGGCAATGGTAATTAAGCGTGCTTTTTCTGTATTTTTTAAACTGGCAGTTTCTGACGTGCTGCTGGCTTTTTCATCAGTTAACGGCGCTGAAGCTGGCGTTTCTGCTGCTTCGTCTGCTTCACCAGCATTGGGTGGTAAAGGCTCAATAATGGGTTTTGGCTGCTCTGCAATATTGTTATCTGCATTAATCTCTGCTTCGGTTTTCTTGTTCAGCATCGCCATTAATGCATCTTGTAGCGGGTAAATATCTAATACTAAGCGATGCTTGTAATCCCCAGCTGGCGCTAGGGCAAAAATATTGGGCTTTATTTCACCTTTTAAATCAATGGCAATGCGCACCACATTGGGCTGAAAATTAGCCACGCGCACCTGTTTGATATAAGGGTCACTGGATAAAATTTTATCTGTCAGGGTTTTCAGTACATTATTTAAATCGACATTTTCAATATCCAGTGCTAATCGATCTGGATTTTTTAAAACGATTAATTGGTATTTAATTGGCTGTTCAGACTCCAGTGCAATGCGCGTATATTCTTGTGCCGGCCAAACACGCGCTGCGGAAATTGCGTTTGCTGCATAAACCTGTTGCGTATTCAATAGCCAGTATACAAGCAATAAAAACATGTTGATGCTTTGCTTTAGCGGTGAGCCTTTAAAAAAAGCGTTTTTAAACAGCGTATTTTTATACAGAATAAATGCTTTCATTATTTTTTAATGTTTTTAGCGTGTTAAGTTTAGCGTTAGCATTGTTAGCGCGCCAGACATCGCTGGCCTTGCTCGGTGCCTGCTAAAAATTGAATGGTGCGTTGTGTTTGATGATGCAATAAATGCACATGAATATCAGGTTCTGGTAATAAATGACCTGCTTTTTCTGGCCATTCAATCATGCAAATGCTATACGCATTAAAATACTCTCTAAACCCTGCAGCTTCCCATTCCTCTGCATCCACTAATCGATACAAATCAAAATGATAGACGCTTAAATGCTTTAAAACATAAGGCTCTACCAAGGTATAAGTTGGGCTTTTTACTTTGCCCACAAAACCTAAACCTTGAATAAAGCCACGCGTAAATGTGGTTTTACCTGCGCCTAAATCGCCATGCAAATAAATCGTTAAACCCGCAAAAGCATATTGAGAAAATTGCGCCCCAGCCGCTAAAGTTGCCGCTTCATTTTCCAGCAACATAGCATTGTTAACAGCATCTGTAATATCATTCACCCTATGCAATTAAACGCAGACAACGACTGGGCAAAGCTTACGGCTGACATTAAAAGCTGGGGTTTGGCGCTGGGTTTTAATCAAATTGGCATTACCGATACGCATTTGCAGTCTGCAGAAGTGGAACATCAGGCGTGGATTGCTAAAAATTTTCATGGTGAAATGGATTATATGGCAAAACATGGGCTGAAGCGAACCCGCCCTGCCGAATTAGTACCCAATACCATTCGGGTGATTTCTGCCAGATTAGATTATTTGCCGCCCAATGCAATGGATAGCGAAGCTGTCATTAATGATAGTCGCAAAGCGTTTATCTCGCGTTACGCGTTAGGGCGCGATTATCATAAAGTGATGCGCAACAAGCTGCAAAAGTTAAGCGAAAAAATACATTTGGAATTAACTCAATTAAACATCAGCAATTTTGAGTACCGCGTGTTTACTGATAGCGCACCCGTATTAGAAGTCGCCCTTGCTGAGAAAGCCGGTTTAGGCTGGCGCGGCAAACACACGTTGTTGCTGAATAAAAACCGTGGCTCTTGGTTTTTTTTAGGTGAAATCTACACCAATTTGCCGTTAATCATTGACGTGCAGGCTAGCAATCACTGCGGCACATGTACCAGTTGCATGGATATTTGCCCGACACAAGCGATTGTAGCGCCCTACCAGGTTGATGCCAGACGCTGCATTTCCTATCTGACCATTGAGCTTAAAACCAGTATACCGCTTGAATTTAGAGCATTAATCGGCAATCGTGTGTATGGTTGTGATGATTGCCAAATCGTTTGCCCTTGGAATAAATTTGCACAAGTATCCAGCGAGCCAGATTTTGCCATTAAAAATGGTTTGGATAACATTAGTTTAGTGGAATGCTTTTATTGGTCCGAACAAATTTTTAAGAAGAACATGGCAGGTAGCGCCATTTATCGGATTGGTTATGTGCAATGGTTACGCAATATAGCCGTAGGCTTGGGCAATGCCGATAGCTCGGCAGAAGTTATTCAAGCGCTTAAAACGCGCGCGAATGATGAAAATGCCCTGGTTCGTGAACATGTGGCTTGGGCACTGCAACAACATCATGCAGCGATTACTAACCCAGCCGCCTATTCATCAATAAACGCTTAAAGGCAAAATGACCGCAGAAATCAGTTTAATTTGCGCAAAAAAAAAGCTAATTTAGACAGACTTAACCCATAATTTAAGGGTAAAAACAGTCAAGATCATTGGCAAACAAAGTCTTGCCCGCATATTGTGCGCGAATCGCTTGCAATGTTTCGGGCTCTTTACCTAGTGTACGCAACATGCGATGCGATAGCACCAGTTGTTTAACTTTGGCTTGTTCGGCAATAAGGCCAATCACGCTAGGCGGCATATGCAAGCTGCGCGCCGCACCAGTCGCACCTTCTGGCACGGCATTATGCGCAACAAATATATCTGCATGCTGCGCTAATCGTTGCAAATTTCCGTTATCACCATTGTTGTCACCACTAGTGTCTCCGCTAAACACAATGCTTTTGCCAGCGATATCAATTCGCCACGCCAAGGCGGACACGCTACCGTGAATCACATCAGTTGCAGTGGCTTTAATGCCATTTTGATCAAACACCAGCGGCATTTGCGACCCGCTCACTACAACGTTATTGGCTTGTATATGATAAGTGGCTTGATTAGGTGTTATAAAATCATTCAAATAACGATAAGCGCCTTTAGGCCCAAATAGTGATTGCACAAATTCTACCGTGTTTGGAAATGCAGCATTGCCTAGCGGCCCGAATACAGGCAATGACCGCGTACGCGTTTCAAAATAAGACGATTTTACTAAAGCAGGAAAATCTGCGCTATGGTCTGCGTGTAAATGCGTAAAAAGCACCACATCTAAATCGGCCATTTGCGCGCCACTTTCACCAAAGCGCAACGCACTACCGCCGCCACTATCCACAAGTACGCGCGCTTTACCGTCTAACCAAATCAAATAACTGCTGGAAGCGCGTTTAGTCTGCAATTCTGGCCCGCCAGAACCAAGCACTTGTAGCGCAAGGCCTTGCCCACTGCAGCTTTGCGCTAAAACAAAATGGTTTGGATGGATAATCGCGACCAATACTGCAAGCCAGCGGACAAACTTAATCCATTTTTTAGTGCAATTTTTAAACATCTACAGTAGCGCTTTCTAATTTTTGTTGCGCCAACATCGCAGCCCCAATCATCCCTGC
>JBKJRD010000025.1:0-30464 GCA_046594885.1 Methylotenera sp.
GTTAAATTGTTAAAAGTGGTAAAAAGCTGAGCGAGTTGCTCGGCTTTTTTATTATGGATGAGTTGATTAAAATAACTTTATTATTTTGCATAAAATAGCGACTCAAACCGAGATGAAAATTAACATCGTTACACAGTTAAGTTACTTTATTGTATTCGCTGTTTTGATGAATAAATTGGGCTTTTACCCACTGTTATTGGTGGCTATATTGTTAACTACCGTTTTAATTCAAATTAAGTCTCGACAATTTTTTCGAATGATTAGACGTATGAAATGGTTTTTTATCACCATGCTGTTTATTTACGCATTCAACACGCCAGGCGAACACATTCTTGGCTTTAACTTCTACTTCGCCCCAACTTATGAAGGCCTACAATCTGGATTATTGCAAATGCTCAGAATGCTCTCCTTGCTTGGCGCCTTGTCACTTATCATGAACTTTAATAGTAAACAGCAGTTGATTTCTGGGTTTTATTTTATGCTGCTTCCGTTACGATATGTGGGTATCAAAGTAGAGCGTTTTGCAGCGCGATTATGCTTAACACTAGACTACGTTGAATCTGCCCAGCAGCTAAATAAATCAAAAGGCTTTCTTGAGCAACTATTAGCCTTTGCAGAAGATAGTAGTGAGCAACAATCTGATTTTAGCATTACATTTAAAAAGCCAGACTTTAAGTGGTTAGATAAAGTTTTGCTTTGCAGTTTGATGATGATTAGCGTTGTTGCATTGGTGAAAGCGCTGATGTAATGCGCATTGCCTTAGGTGTTGAATATGATGGCGCAGGTTTTTGTGGTTGGCAAAGTCAACCGCAAAGGTGTGGCGTACAAGATGCGCTTGAATCGGCTGTTAAAAATCTAACTTTGCAAGACCTACGTACTCATGCGGCAGGGCGCACCGATACTGGTGTTCATGCGCTGATGCAAGTGGTTCATCTTGAATCTCAAGTGGTAAGGCCGCTTAATGCTTGGGTGCGGGGCGTCAATGCATTCTTGCCAACATCCGTGCGCGTTGTTTGGGCGCAAACCGTGCATGATGATTTTCATGCAAGATTTTCTGCAACTCAACGCCATTATCAATATTTATTGGTTAATCAACCAACCGCGCCTGCTATTTTGGCCAGCAAAGCCGGTTGGTATCATTTGCCATTAGATGTTTTGGCTATGCAACAGGCAATTGGTTTGTTGCAAGGTGAACATGATTTTAGTGCTTTTAGGGCTAGCGAGTGCCAAGCAAAATCGCCGATCAGAAATTTGGCTAAAGCTAGTATTACTATCCATCAAGAATGTATTATTTTTAATTTTTCCGCCAATGCATTTTTACAGCATCAAGTACGCAATATGGTGGGTGCTTTGGTTTATGTGGGCAACGGAAAATATGCACCTGATTGGATAACGCATTTACTTGGGCAAAAAAATCGCACATTATCGCCACCCACGTTTTCAGCAAATGGTTTGTATTTAACTGGCGTAGATTACGATGCTAAATTTAATCTGCCTGATACGAAACGTTATTTAAGGCTTATATAATGTGCAAATATAATTTAATTGCTTAACAAGCGTATTAATTTGGGGTAAAAACCAGCGATGAATGAATACAGAACAAGAGTTAAAATCTGCGGTATAACCCGCGTGCAAGATGCGCTAGATGCAGTGCGCTGTGGTGCGGATGCAATTGGTTTGGTGTTTTATGCAGCTAGTCCCCGCTGCGTAACGGTGCAACAAGCGCAAGAAATTGTGGCTGCATTACCGCCTTTTGTGCATGTCGTGGCTTTGTTTGTCAACGCAAAGCAAGCTGAAATTGAAGCAGTGATATCTCAAGTTCGTATTGATATCGTGCAGTTTCATGGCGATGAAACAGTGGCCGAATGTGAGCGAATTAAATTGCCTTATTTTAAGGCGATTCGCGTCAAGCCAGACACTAATTTGTTACAATGTGAAATAGATTTTAGTGGTGCAAAAGCTTTGCTTTTAGATACTTATTCAGAGTCTGCATATGGCGGTACTGGGCATGTGTTTGATTGGAACTTAATCCCTAAAAATAGGAAAATGCCTTTAATATTAGCGGGTGGTTTGACCGCAGAAAATGTAGCGTTGGCAATAAAAAAAGTAAAACCTTATGCAGTGGATATTAGTGGTGGCGTAGAGTTAAGTAAAGGCGTGAAAGATGCAAAAAAAATAGCGGATTTTATGCAAGCTGTTCATACAGCTAATTAAAGCGGCGAGAAATTTAGCCATATAAAGCAAGAATTGAGGATTAAGTAATGCAAGTGTATGACATGCCAGACGCGCGCGGTCATTTTGGTCAATTTGGCGGTATTTTTGTCGCAGAAACATTAGTCGAGGCGTTAGAAGAATTGCGCCTGATGTATGAAAAATATCGCTACGATGAAACTTTTTTGGCTGAATTTGCTTACGATTTAAAACACTTTGTTGGTCGTCCTAGCCCCATTTATCACGCCAAACGCTGGTCAGAGCGTGTTGGCGGTGCGCAAATTTATTTAAAGCGTGAAGACTTAAATCATACTGGCGCACATAAAGTAAATAATACTATTGGTCAGGCACTACTGGCTAAACGCATGGGCAAGCCACGCGTGATTGCTGAAACAGGCGCTGGTCAGCATGGTGTTGCAACGGCAACGATTGCGGCACGATTAGGCTTGGAATGCGTGGTATATATGGGTAGTGAAGATGTAAAACGTCAAGCGCCTAATGTATTTAGAATGAAATTGCTGGGTGCAACCGTAATACCGGTTGAAAGTGGCTCTAAAACGCTAAAAGATGCGCTCAATGAAGCGATGCGTGATTGGGTAACTAATATTGAAAATACGTTTTATATTATTGGCACAGTTGCAGGCCCGCACCCGTACCCAATGATGGTACGTGATTTTCAATCAGTGATTGGCGTAGAAGCGAAAATTCAAATGCAAGAAATGGCTGGTCGCCAGCCAGATGCAGTAGTTGCTTGTGTTGGCGGTGGTTCAAATGCGATGGGGATTTTTTATCCTTATATCGATATGCCCAATGTGCGTTTAATTGGTGTAGAGGCCGCTGGACATGGCATGGAAACAGGCATGCACGCCGCACCATTAACGGCTAATAGTCCTGTTGGCGTGTTGCATGGTAACCGTACTTATTTAATGCAAGACGCTGACGGCAATATTATCGAAACGCATTCCGTTTCTGCTGGTCTGGATTATCCTGGCGTAGGCCCAGAACACGCTTGGCTTAAAGACATTAAGCGTGCTGAATATGTGGCCATTACAGATGACGAAGCGATGGCTGCATTTCATAACTTGTGTCGTACAGAAGGTATAATTCCTGCGTTAGAGTCTAGCCATGCGCTGGCACATGCTGAAAAAATGGCTAAAAGCATGCGTAAAGATGAAATTATTTTGGTTAATTTATCTGGACGAGGTGATAAAGATATTAATACCGTCGCTAAACTCGCCAATATAACATTATAAAAAATAAATTTATGTCACGCATTCAAACCGCATTTGCAGCACTAAAAGCTAAAAACAAAAAAGCGCTAATTCCTTATATTACTGCAGGTGATCCGCACCCAAATCAGACTGTTAATTTAATGCATACATTAGTTAAAACAGGTGCAGATATGATTGAGCTTGGCGTGCCGTTTTCTGACCCGATGGCTGATGGCCCTGTGATTCAGCGGGCAAGTGAGCGCGCCTTAGTGCATAAAGTTAGCCTAAATAAAGTGTTAAGTATGGTTGCTGAGTTTCGTCAAACAGATGATAAAACGCCGATTATTTTAATGGGTTATGCCAATCCAATTGAAGCGATGGGGGTAGAAAAATTTACCCAGTCAGCAAAAACGGCAGGGATTGACGGTGTGATTACTGTAGATTATCCGCCAGAGGAATGTAAAGCGTTTATTAACCAGTTGCAAGCCAATGGTATGGACAGCATTTTTTTGCTATCACCAACATCAGATGAAAAACGCGTCAATTTAATCGTGAATCAAGCCAGTGGTTTCTTGTACTACGTTTCACTCAAAGGCGTTACAGGCTCGGCCAATTTAGATATCGAAGAAGTAAAATCACGCGTTGCGGCCATTCGCCATAAAACAAACCTACCAATAGGCGTGGGTTTTGGTGTTAAAGATTCAGTCACGGCTAAAAATGTCGCCGCATTCGCTGATGCAGTGGTGGTTGGCAGCCGCATGGTGCAGACCATAGAAAATTCAAATGACGACAGTTTAGTAGACAATGTGAGTCAGTTAATGATTGAACTACGCCTTGCAATTGACGCTTAGCAATTGATGCTTAAGGAGTGAAAAAATGAGTTGGTTAGAAAAAATACCGCAGAAAATTCAACACGTTGTTGGCGCCGTACAAAAGAAAAATGTGCCAGAAGGCCTTTGGAGCAAGTGTGATTCTTGCCAATCGGTTTTATATAAAACCGATTTGGAATCGAACGCAGAGGTGTGCCCAAAATGCGCACACCATAATCGTATCGGTGCCCGTGCTCGATTAAATCAGTTGTTAGATGCAGATACAAAAACTGAAATACGTATGGAAATTGGTGCCAATATTGAGCCAGTGGACTCGCTAAAATTTAAAGATAGCAAAAGCTATGCAGATCGCATGAAAACTGCCCAAAAAGAGGTAGGTGAAAAAGATGCGTTAATTGTGATGCAGGGCAAAATTCTGGGTGTGGCTGTGGTCGTTGCGGCATTTGAATTTAAATTTATGGGTGGCTCGATGGGTTCTGTAGTGGGCGAGCGTTTTGTGCGCGGCATTGATGCAGCGATTAAGCGTAATTCTGCTTTTATTTGTATTTCTGCCAGTGGCGGCGCGCGTATGCAAGAAGGCTTGCTTTCACTCATGCAGATGGCAAAAACCAGTGCAGCATTAACAAAGTTATCTCAAGCAGGTTTGCCTTATATTTCGGTGCTGACCGACCCAACAATGGGCGGCGTTTCTGCCAGTTTTGCCATGTTGGGCGATATTATTATTGCAGAACCTAACGCATTAATTGGTTTTGCGGGCCCGCGTGTAATTGAACAAACGGTGCGCGAAACGCTACCAGAGGGTTTTCAGCGCGCTGAGTTTTTAGTTGAACATGGTGCGGTTGATCTGATCATTGATCGCCGTGAGATGCGTCAACGATTGGCTAGTATGTTATGCAACTTGATGAAGATACCCAAAGCCGCTTAGAACATGGCATTTAATTCAAAGTTTTAACTTTCAATTCCCAAAGTCTGTGATTAATCCACCACCCAAGCCAACTACTGCACAGCAGTGGCTGGCTTATATCGAAGCGCTACACCCTAAATCGATTGAGATGGGTTTAACGCGTGTAAATGCTGTTGCCAAAAACTTAGCAATTAATCCAAGTTTCCCCATTATTACCGTTGCTGGCACCAACGGCAAAGGCTCTACTTGCGCCATGTTAAGCCAAATTTACACAGAATCTGGGTTTGTTGTGGGTTGTTACACCTCGCCACATTTAATGCGCTACAACGAGCGTGTGCGTATTAATCATCAAGACATATCAGATGCCGGTTTATGCCTAGCTTTTGCGGCGGTTGAACAAGCGCGTGGCAACATTGCATTGACCTATTTTGAAATGGGCACACTTGCCGCTATGTGGCATTTTTGCCAATCAAAAGTGGATGTAGTTGTGTTGGAGGTGGGCTTAGGCGGCAGGCTAGACGCCGTGAATATTTTTGAGCCAGCTTGCTGCATTGTGACGACCATTGATTTGGATCACATGGAATATTTGGGTGATACGCGTGAAGAAATTGGCTTTGAAAAAGCAGGCATTTTTCGCCCGCATATATTAGCGATTTGTGGCGATGAAAACCCGCCTAACAGCTTAATTGATTATGCCAAACAAATAAATGCGCCATTAAAATTAATTAATCGTGATTTTAGCGTGATAAAAACTGTCAATGGCTGGCAGTATGCAGAAAAAGAAACTGACCACTTATTAAACGACCAACGATTACCTAAGTTACTATTACCTAACCTTGGTTTACAAGGTGATTTTCAGCTAAATAATGCGGCTTGTGCTGTTTGTGCGGTGCAACATTTGCAAGCAGTTTTACCTGTCGCAATCAAGCATATTTACAGCGCTTTGCAGGCGGTTAAGTTAATAGGGCGCTTTTATTCAATATGTACAAAACCCAATATTATTGCAGATGTCGCACACAACCCACATGCCGCCTTGTCACTTGCACATAATTTGCAAACTACACCTTGTGCCGGCAACACTTTAGCTGTATTTTCCATGCTGGCAGACAAAGATATTGATGGCGTTATTCAAGCGGTATCGGCTTATATTCACCAATGGTTTATTGCAGACAATCACACTGCTCGCGGTGCAAGCGCTCAAGCGTTGCATGCCAAGCTAATGAAACAAAATAGAACTGCACAAATACGCGCCTATTCAGATGTTGCATCGGCACTTAACGCTGCCTGTGATATTGTGACTGAAAATGATAGAATTATCGTGTTTGGTTCGTTTTATACCGTTGCTGACGCGATTCATTGTTTATCCGATAAAGAAGTTGAAAAGCCTATTTAAATGAGCAATTTCGACCCCATTATTAAGTATCACTAGCTAGGGCTGAAAGTTAAATATGCAAAAAGACGCACCTAATGATCAAGAATTAACCTTAAAGAAACGGGCACGTCGACGTTTAGTTGGGGCAATAGCGCTGGTATTGTTTATGATTATTGTGCTGCCAATGGTGTTAAAAGATCGGGCAGTGACTGCGCCAGTTGATGAGGTGACCATTACGCTTTCCAATCAAAACCAAACGCTAAAACAAATACCCAGTGATTCTGATTTTGACTCAAGTGTTATTCCTGACGACGTTGCGGTAATAAACAATGCACCTGAAGTTGAAGATTCACCCGATCAAGCTGAAGCGGCTATTAAGCCTGTGCCTGAACCAAAAGTGGCGCTTGTTAAGCCTACAGTAAATGCTAAAAAAGCAACAACCGAGCCTAAATTCTACGTACAAATAGGCGTTTTTTCAGATCCCGCCAATGTGGCGCAGTTGCAGACAAAGTTAAGCGATTTGGGTTATGCCTCGCAAACTGAAAAAATTGATACAGCAAAAGGTAAAAAAATTCGTTTGCGTACACATCTTTTGGGGGCGCGCAACGAAGCTGCAATTGCTTTGCAAAACATCAAAGATGCTGGCCTTACAGGGATGGTTGTAAGTCAATGATGATTACTGCTTAAAGCATGACAAGCTTTGATTATGTAGTACTAACCATTGTAGGCGCTTGCATTATTATTAGCATGATGCGCGGCGCAGTCAGAGAAATGTTATCGATTGTTGGCTGGCTAGTAGCATTTTATGTCGCTAAAACTTATGCTAATCAATTAATACCATTATTGCCGCAAAATATTCCAACAGATTCATTGCGCGTGTTGGCGGCTTTTATAATGTTATTTTTGGCTGTTTTGCTGATATTTAGTTTACTGTCGATTGCGCTTTCTGGTTTACTCAGAAAAATCGGTTTAGGTTGGCTAAATCGTTTTTTTGGCGCACTATTAGGCTTCCTAAAAGGCTTGTTAATTGTGTGTGTTTTAGTATTTTTGGCGGGATTAACCAATATTCCCAAAGATACGCGATGGACAAACGCGATGTTTAGCTCGCCGCTAGAAGCTTTAGTGAAAGCGACATTGCCTTGGATGCCGCAAAAAGTCACGCAATATATCAAGTATGAATAAACAAAAATAGTAAATGGTTTTGGTCAAAATATTCATCTAAAATACTGGTTAAGTAAGGCGTATTTCTTTAAGGAAATGTATTTATGTGCGGAATTTTAGGTATTGTTGGCAAAAATCCAGTTAACCAGCTTTTATACGATGGTTTGCTGGTGTTGCAACATCGCGGGCAAGACGCTGCAGGCATTGTCACTTGCGATGGTAATACATTTTTTATGCATAAAAACAATGGCTTAGTAAAGGATGTATTTCAAACTCGCCACATGCGCAGTTTGGTTGGCAATGCAGGCATTGCGCATGTGCGCTATCCAACAGCAGGCTCATCGAGCGCTGCGGAAGCACAGCCGTTTTATGTGAACTCGCCGTTTGGCATCGTGCTGGGTCACAATGGCAACTTAACCAACTCCGAACAGCTAAAATCCGAGATGTTTCGCCAAGATTTGCGTCACATTAATACCAATTCAGATTCTGAAGTCTTGTTAAATGTGCTGGCACACGAGATTGAAAAAACTTCGCGTAATGCCGTTTTAAATACCGATATGGCGTTTGATGCGGTGTCTGGCGTGCATAAACGCTGCAAAGGTGCTTATGCAGTGGTTGCCATGATTGCCAATTTTGGCTTGCTCGCATTCCGCGACCCAAATGGTATTCGGCCATTAGTGATTGGTAAATTAGACACCGATAAGGGTACAGAATATATTGTGGCATCTGAAAGTGTGGCTTTAGATGTACTGGGCTTTAAATTGATGCGCGATGTAGAGCCAGGAGAAGCGGTATTTATTGATATGGATGGCAATTTGTTTAGCCGTCAATGTGCACAAGCGCCTACCTTAACACCATGTATTTTTGAATATGTTTACTTGGCGCGTCCAGATTCAATGATTGATGGCGTTTCTGTATATCAAACCCGTTTAGATATGGGAACGACATTAGCTGAAAAAATCAAACGCGAGTGGAGTCATCTAAAAATTGATGTAGTCATTCCAATTCCAGATACCAGCCGCCCCAGCGCATTGCAAGTAGGCATTTCATTGGGGTTAGATTATCGCGAAGGTTTTATTAAAAACCGCTATATTGGCCGCACCTTTATTATGCCCGGCCAAGCTTTACGTAAAAAATCCGTGCGTCAAAAATTAAATCCAATTGGGATTGAGTTTAAAGGTAAAAATGTTTTATTAGTAGATGATTCAATCGTGCGTGGCACTACTTCGCAGCAAATTGTGCAAATGGCGCGTGACGCAGGGGCCAATAAGGTATATTTTGCGTCCGCCGCGCCACCGGTACGCTTTCCGAATGTGTATGGTATCGATATGCCAAGTCGCGATGAATTATTAGCAACTGGGCGCACTGACGAGCAGATTTGCCAGGAGATTGGCGCCGATGCGCTGATTTATCAAGATTTAGATGCCTTGGTAGAAGGCATTGCAAAATTAAATCCGAAAATGAAAGTTTTTGACTGTAGCTGTTTTGATGGTAAATATGTGACTGGTGATGTGGACGCTGCTTATTTGAATCGAATTGAATCGGCGCGAGGTGATTTTAACAAAAAGCAAAAACCCAATAACTCAAGTACCCAGCTCGATTTAAATTTAATCGATGCTGAGGAAGACGAAGCGGTAGAGCAGGTTTCATAACGCGCTGTTAATTTTTATTGGTAACTTCTTGACATGCTTTTTTAAAAGGCGTTAAATGTAATTGCGCTGATTTGAGTGGCCAACTTTAAACAAAGCCTTACTCAGCTTGCGAGCGCATAATAAATTCTGCTAAAGCGAGAGCCAAAACCCGTTTTAGCTTATTCTTTAGCTAACACGGGTTTTTTAACGCCCATATACTGAAGTGATTTGCCATTATGACGACTAATAAAACCTATCATCCCGAGACATTAAGTGTGCGCGCAGGCACCGAAACAACTGAGTTCGGTGAAAACTCTGAAGCTTTATTTCTAAATTCAAGCTTTAAATTTAAAAATTCAGCACAAGCCGCAGCGCGTTTCGGCGGCACAGAGCCTGGCAATATTTACTCCAGGTTTACCAACCCAACGGTCACCATGTTCCAAAACAAACTGGCCGCACTAGAAGGTGCTGAGCAGTGCGTGGCAACATCGAGTGGTATGTCAGCTATTTTGGCCTGTGTGATGGGCTTATGCAGTGCTGGCGACCATGTTATTGCTTCACGCAGTATTTTTGGCACTAGCGTGCAATTGTTCGGCAATATACTCAAACGCTGGGGTTTAGAAGTCACTTTTGTATCGCTGACCAATCCATCTGAGTGGCAAGCAGCAATCACCCCTAAAACCAAATTGTTTTTTGTTGAAACGCCATCCAATCCACTGACTGAAGTATGTGATATTCATGCTTTAGCCGATATTGCACATCAAGCCGGCGCTTATTTGGTAGTGGATAATTGTTTTTGCACGCCAGCGATTCAAAAACCATTGGTTTTAGGTGCGGATATCATTATCCATTCTGCGACTAAATATATTGACGGGCAAGGTAGATGTTTAGGTGGCGCTGTGCTTGGCAACAAAGCCTTGATGGAGCCGGTATATGGTTTTTTGCGTACCGCGGGGGTTACCATGAGCGCTTTTAATGCATGGGTTTTTTTAAAAGGATTAGAAACGCTGCATATTCGTATGCAAGCACACGCGCAAAAAGCCTTGGCATTAGCCACTTGGTTAGAAGCACAACCGCAAGTTGCGCGTGTTTATTATCCTGGCTTGGCTTCGCATCCACAGCACGCTTTAGCCATGAAGCAACAACTAAATGGCGGTGGAATTGTCAGTTTTGAAGTGAAGCCTAAGCCAAACCAATCATCGACAGAGGCAGCTTGGGCGCTAATTGATGCAACAGAGCTGATTTCGATTACCGCTAATCTGGGCGATGCGAAAAGCACCATCACGCATCCTGCTACCACCACGCACAGCCGCATCTCAGCAGAAGCCAGGCTTGAGTCTGGGATCAAAGACAACTTAGTCAGAATTGCGGTTGGTTTAGAGCATGTAGAAGATTTGCAAGCGGATTTGCATTTTTAAGTGTTTTTAATGGTTAAGTTTTAAAAGTTAACCAGTTAAATTAAGTCAAAATAAAATAGCACGGCCTAAGCTGTGATTTGAATAACCATCAATTTAGTTTTGCCGATTGATTATCTGCAGTTTATCACTGCGTTCATGATTGTTTTGATGTCTTGCAAGCGTTTTGTATGCAGAATAAGACTGTAAAAACGCTGCTTAAACGTGTTAAAATCAAGGCATTAAAAATTAAAAGCAGCCATCAGTTGGCAATGATAAAAAAGCTTAATTCACGGAAAATCTAATGGATCAATTCGCTAAAGAAACCCTACCAATCAGTTTAGAAGATGAAATGCGCAGGTCGTATTTGGATTACGCGATGAGCGTGATTGTGGGGCGTGCCTTGCCTGATGTGCGTGATGGTTTGAAGCCCGTACATAGACGCGTTTTATTTGCCATGCACGAGCTAAGCAACGATTACAACAAGCCGTATAAAAAATCCGCCCGTATCGTGGGCGATGTCATTGGTAAGTACCATCCGCATGGTGATACTGCGGTGTATGACACCATTGTGCGCATGGCGCAAGATTTTAGCTTGCGCTATATGTTGGTTGATGGCCAAGGTAACTTTGGCTCTGTAGACGGCGATAATGCGGCGGCGATGCGCTACACCGAAATTCGCATGTCAAAAATCGCCCATGAGTTATTGGCAGATATTGACAAAGAAACCGTTGATTTTGGCCCTAACTATGATGGCAGTGAGCATGAGCCACTGATTATGCCAGCACGAATCCCTAACCTGCTGATCAATGGCAGTTCTGGTATTGCAGTGGGCATGGCGACTAATATTCCGCCACATAATATTAATGAAGTATTAGATGCCTGTTTTGCGTTGTTAAAAAACCCTGAATTGGGCATTGAAGAACTCATCGAATTAGTTCCTGCACCAGATTTCCCAACTGCAGGTATTATTTACGGTACGGTTGGCGTTAAAGAAGGCTATCGCACAGGTCGTGGCCGCGTGGTGATGCGCGGGCGTACGCATGTGGAAGATATGGATAAAAGCGGCGGTCGTCAAATGCTAATTGTCGATGAGTTGCCCTATCAAGTTAACAAGAAAACCTTCGTTGAAAAAATCGCCGAATTAGTCAACGAGAAAAAAATAGAAGGTATTTCAGATTTGCGCGACGAGTCTGATAAATCGGGCATGCGCGTGGTGATTGAGTTAAAACGCGGTGAAATTGCTGAAGTAGTGTTGAATAATTTATACAAACAAACACAGTTGCAAGATACGTTCGGTATGAATATGGTGGCCTTGCTAGATGGTCAGCCACGTTTGCTAAACTTGAAACAAATGTTAGAGGCGTTTTTACGTCATCGGCGCGAAGTGATTACGCGCCGCACGGTATTTGAGTTGAAAAAAGCGCGCGCACGCGGACATATTTTAGAGGGTTTAGCCGTAGCGTTAGCCAATGTTGACGAAATGATTGCGTTAATTAAAGCCGCACCAACGCCACCAGAAGCCAAAATTGATTTAATGGCGAAAGTGTGGAGTTCGCCTGTGGTGGAAGAAATGCTCAAACGTGCTGCGATGGAAGCTTCTCGACCTGAAGGCTTATCTGTAGATTTTGGTTTAACGCCAAATGGCTACAAATTAAGTGATATTCAAGCCCAAGAAATTCTGCAAATGCGTTTGCAACGCTTAACTGGCTTGGAGCAAGATAAAGTAGTCAGCGAGTACAAAGAGGTAATGGATGTGATTGCTGACTTATTAAATATTCTAGCTAATGCGCCACGCGTAACCACCATGATTAGCGACGAGTTAACCGAAATTCGCAAGCAATTTGGCGATAAACGCCGTAGTGAAATTGTGGTGAATGCACAAGATTTAAACTTGGAAGATTTAATCACGCCACAAGATGTGGTGGTCACTTTATCGCACACTGGATATGTAAAATCGCAACCTTTAGACGAATATCGCGCGCAACGTCGCGGTGGTCGTGGCAAAACAGCAGCACCGACTAAAGAAGATGATTTCATCGACAAAATGTTTGTGGCAAACACGCATGATTACATTCTATGCTTCTCAAGCCGTGGCCGTGTGTATTGGTTAAAAGTGTATGAAGTGCCACAAGGCAGTCGTATTGGACGTGGCAAGCCGATTGTGAATCTGTTCCCGCTTGAAGAGGGTGAAAAAATCAATGCGATTTTAGCGGTAAAAGAATTTGACGAAAATCACTTTATTTTTATGGCAACTGCGCAAGGCACGGTGAAGAAAACCGCATTGAGCGAATTCGCTAATCCACGTAAATCTGGCATTATCGCCATTAATTTAGATGATGATGACTACTTGATTGGGGCAGAAATCACCAATGGTGCCAACGATATTGTACTAGTTTCTAACGGTGGTAAAGCGGTGTGGTTTAGCGAAAATGATGAAAAAAATGGTGTGCGTGCCATGGGCAGAGCGACGCGCGGCGTACGCGGCATGAAGTTAGCCGCTAAACAACAAGTATTGTCACTATTAATTGCTGATAGTGATCAGCAAACGGTGTTGGTTGCTACAGAAAATGGTTATGGTAAACGCACTGTGCTGGCTGATTTCCGTCATTCTGGACGCGGTACGCAAGGTGTGAAAGCGATTGCAATTAGCGAGCGCAATGGTTTGGTGGTCGCGGCTAAATTGGTGAATGAAGATGATGAAATCATGCTCATTACCACAGGTGGTGTATTAATTCGTACCCGTGTTAAAGAAATCCGCGATATGGGTCGTGTTGCGCAGGGCGTTACGCTGATTAATTTGGGCGAGGGTGAAAAATTATCTGGTCTAGAGAAGATTGTTGAAACAGATGAAGAGTTGCCAGCAGAAGATTAGGCTTGTAACTTAACCCATTTTATAAGCCAAAAATGAAAAAAATTTATAATTTTTCTGCAGGCCCCGCAGTGTTGCCAAAGTCTGTGCTTGAGCGTGCGCAAACAGAGATGTTAGATTGGCATGGCAGCGGCATGTCTGTGATGGAAATGTCGCACCGCGGTAAAGAATTCACTAGCATTTTAGAAAAAACAGAGGCTGACTTACGCACTTTATTAGCGATTCCAAGCAATTATAAAGTGTTGTTTTTGCAGGGTGGCGCGATTGCAGAAAATGCGATGATTCCACTGAATTTGCTTAACGGTAAAAGTGCAGATTATGCCATTACTGGCGCTTGGAGTAAGCGTAGTGTTGAAGATGCGCGTGCTTTCGGTACAATTGATATTGTAGCCAATGCTGAACTTGAAGGCTTTAAACATGTACCAGGCTTTTCAAGCTGGCAATTAAATAAAAATGCCGCTTATGTGCATATTTGCACCAACGAAACCATTCATGGTGTTGAGTTTGATGGCATTCCTAATACGGGTGAAGTGCCGATTGTTGCCGATATGTCATCGCATATTTTATCGCGCGTAATAGATGTCAGTCAGTATGGTGTGATCTACGCAGGGGCGCAAAAAAATATTGGCCCCGCAGGTTTATGTATCATCATTGTGCGCGAAGATTTATTAGACAGTGCCAGTAAATTCACGCCAGCGGTATTTAACTGGAAAATGCAATCCGATAACCAAAGTATGATTAACACGCCGCCCACTTATAGCATTTATATTGCAGGTTTAGTGTTTGAATGGCTATTAGCGCAAGGTGGCGTGGCGGCGATTGAGCAGAAAAACAGGGCTAAAGCCAAGCTTTTTTATGAATATGTTGATCATAGTGATTTTTACAGCAACAATATTGCGCTTAATAATCGTTCGCGCATGAATATTCCATTTAGATTGCGCGATGAACACTTAAACGATGCTTTTTTAAAAGGCGCTGAAGCACAAGGCTTAATGCAATTAAAAGGCCATCGTATCGTTGGTGGCATGCGCGCTAGCATCTATAACGCGATGCCAATCGAAGGGGTGCAAGCATTAATCGATTATATGCAACAATTTGAACGTGTATAAATAGTTAAAACATTTTTTAAATCTATACCTTAAGCATGAGCGAACAGTTAAAACAACACAGAGACCAAATTGACGCTATTGATGAGCAAATTCTAAAGCTTGTTAATGAGCGTGCATCGCTTGCGCGTGCTATTGGCAGCTTAAAAGATGATGGTGTGATCTATCGCCCAGAGCGCGAAGCACAAGTGCTACGCCGTTTGCAAGCCAATAACCAAGGCCCGCTATCTGCAGAGGCAATCAGCCATATTTTTCGTGGTGTCATGTCTAATTGTCGCGCTTTAGAAAAAGAACTTTCAATCGCATTTTTAGGGCCATTGGGTACTTACAGTGAAGAAGCTGCGCTAAAACAATTTGGCTTAGGCCGTAGCGCAGTTGTTTGTGCCAGCATTGACGAGGTATTTCGTACATTAGAGGCACAGCAGGCTGATTATGGCGTGGTACCTGTAGAAAATTCAACAGAGGGCGCAGTTGGCTTAACACTAGATTTATTACTAGCCAGCCCATTAAAGATTTGTGGCGAAATTACTTTGCCCATTCATCACTGCTTGCTTTCTAAACAAACTGATATCAGCCAGATTTCGCATGTGTTTTCGCATAGCCAATCATTATCACAATGTCATGAGTGGCTGAATAAAACATTGCCGCGGGCGCAACGCGAGCCAGTGACTAGCAACGCATTTGCCGCGCAGATGATGCATGATTTGGTTTCTACTGAGCATACTTTTGCGGCAGCGATTGCCAGCAAACGTGCGGCAGAACTGTTTAATTTAAATGTGTTAGCCGAAAACATTGAAGACGACCCACAAAATACTACGCGTTTTTTAGTGTTAAGTCGGCATGAAGTAGCATCTTCAGGACATGATAAAACTTCGGTTGTGATGACCACACAAAACAAGCCAGGTGCGATGTTGCAACTACTGGAGCCGTTGTCTCGGCACGGTGTTAGCATGACCAAATTTGAATCGCGCCCCTCTAAACAGGGGATGTGGGATTATGTCTTTTTCGTAGATATTGAAGGTCACCAAACAGATGCAAAAGTTAAAGCCGCTTTGCATGATTGCAAATTACGCGCATCTTTCCTTAAGGTGCTGGGTTCTTATCCAGTGGCAGTCGTTTAAGTTGGTTTATTTTAGGTTTCATGTATGCAAACTTCCGATGTCAATTTAGCCGAATTAGCGCCTGATTATGTGCGTGCGATCGCGCCATATCAAGGTGGAAAGCCGATAGCAGAGCTTGCGCGCGAAATGGGCTTAAATGAGGCGGACATTGTTAAGCTCGCTTCTAATGAAAACCCTTTAGGTATCAGCCCAAAAGCACAAATGGCGATTGAAGATGCGATTGCAGATATTGCGCGTTATCCCGATGGCAATAGTTTTGCTTTGCGTGATGTGGTGAGCAAGAAATTTAATGTCTCACATAAGCAGATTGTATTTGGCAATGGATCAAACGATATTTTAGAGCTATGCGCGCGGGCGTTTTTGCGCACAGGCTGTGAGGCTATTTATTCGCAACACGCTTTTGCGGTTTATCCTTTGGTAACGATGGCGGTTGGCGCTGCTGGCGTGGTAATTCCTGCTAAAAATTATGCACATGATTTAAAAGCTTTTGCTCATGCTATTACCCCCAAAACACGTTTAATCTTTATCGCCAATCCTAATAATCCGACTGGTACTTTGATAGATAAAAGTGAGTTAAAAGCCTTTTTAAATCAAGTGCCTAACCATGTTTTAGTTGTATTAGACGAAGCGTATGATGAGTATTTGGGGACGACAGAAAAATCTGAGGCAATTGAATGGTTAAGTACATTTAATAACTTGATTATTTCACGCACCTTTTCAAAAGCTTATGGTCTAGCTGGCTTGCGCATTGGTTTTGGCTTGATGCATGCGAGCATTGCGGATACGTTAAACCGTGTACGCCAGCCATTTAATGTGAACAGTATTGCGCAGGCAGCGGCCATTGCATCGCTCAATGACGATGATTTTGTCGCGCGCAGTTATGCGTTAAATCAAGCGGGCATGTTGCAATTAACACAAGGCTTTCATCAGCTAGGCTTAGCATTTATTGCTTCGCACGCTAATTTTGTGAGCTTTAAAGTTGCTGATGCGGCTAATGTTAACCAGCAATTGCTTAAGAATGGTGTGATTGTGCGACCCATTGCCAATTACGAAATGCCTGATTATTTGCGGGTGAGTATTGGGTTATTTAGCGAAAACGCAAGATTTTTAACAGTATTACAACAGATTGTCAAAAAATGAGTGAGCAAGAAAAACTACAATACGAAAAACTAGCAACAGACGATGTTCGTATTAAAGAAATAAAAGCGCTGATCACCCCATCAGCGCTATTGGCGCGCTTTAAAGAAAGTGCGGAATCCACGCACAATATTCTACAAACACGTGAAGCAATTCACCGAATATTGCATCAATCAGATGACCGACTGTTGGTAATTGTTGGGCCTTGTTCTATCCATGATGTAAACGCAGGGGTGGAGTATGCGCGCCGTTTGTTAGAAGTGCGTAAAAATCTGGCTGCAGATTTGCTCATTGTGATGCGGGTTTATTTTGAAAAACCGCGTACCACGGTTGGTTGGAAAGGCCTGATTAACGATCCGCATTTGGATGGTAGCTACCAGATTAATGCAGGCTTAGAAATTGCGCGTAAGTTTTTGCTGGATGTCAATGAGTTAGGCATGCCAGCAGGCGCTGAGTTTTTAGATACGATTACGCCACAATATACAGCGGATTTAGTCAGTTGGGGCGCGATTGGTGCGCGTACTACCGAATCGCAAGTACATCGCGAATTAGCTTCTGGCTTGTCGTGCCCAATTGGTTTTAAAAACGGCACCGATGGCAGCGTGCGCGTAGCGACAGATGCTATTAAAACAGCCGCCAGTCCACATCATTTTTTATCGGTCACCAAAGAGGGCCAATCAGCCATTATTGCCACCACTGGCAATGAAGATTGCCATGTGATTTTGCGTGGTGGAAAAGCGCCTAATTATGATGCAACGAGTGTTAATGCAGCCTGTAATCAATTGGCCGAGGTAGGGCTTGCGCCAAGACTGATGATTGATTGCAGTCATGCTAATAGCAGCAAGCAATATAGCAAACAGAAAGAGGTGGCGCAGAATGTGGCCAATCAAGTTACTGCGGGTGATGCACGTATCATCGGCTTGATGCTTGAGTCACATTTAATAGAAGGTCGGCAAGATCATACGCCAGGCTGTGAATTGGTCTATGGTCAGTCAATCACAGATGCTTGTATTGGTTGGCAAGATACAATTGAGGTGCTGGAAAATTTGGCTACTGCAGTACGTAAGCGTCGTCAGCAAGCTTTTAACGAGGCATCTTGATTTGCAGTAAGGTAATGATGCATCATGAATTTACTTAGTGTTTATTCGGTATCTTAGCGGTGTTGCCAAAATGGATTAACGCGCAAAATTCGTTTCACGTTGTAGCACTAATTAAATGAATAACGATTAACTCACAACGAAATTTTTCAACTTAATTAAAAGGAATCTATCATGTGGACAACACCAGCAGCTACAGAAATGCGTTTTGGCTTTGAAGTAACAATGTATGTAATGAATAAATAATTAGCTTTTTTTGCTGATTTAAAAAGGCTGTTGAAAAACAGCCTTTTTTGTACTTAAAAATAACGTAACGCGGTGGTTTTTAGGCGTAAAATTTAACTTTATATTGATTAAAAAACTTTATGTATATTCACGTTTTAGGTGCCGCAGCAGGTGGTGGCTTTCCACAATGGAACTGTAATTGTTTTAATTGTGATGGTCTAAGAAAAAAAACAATCAAAGCGACAAAACGCACTCAATCTTCTATTTGTGTTTCTGGCAATGGCGTAGATTGGGTGTTATTTAATGCTTCACCTGATGTTTTACAACAAATTCAAGATTTTGCACCACTGCAACCTGGCAGAAATATTAGAGATTCAGGCATTCAAGCTATTATCTTAATTGACGCACAAATTGATCATACTACGGGTTTATTTATGTTGCGCGAAGGTCAGGTTAAACGAGAAATTTACTGTACTGATATGGTTTATGAAGATTTAACCACTGGCAATCAAGTGTTAAATATTTTAGGTCATTACTGCGGCATTAATCGCCATGATGTGCCAATTGATGGCAAAACTAGTTTTACTATTCCTAATGTGCCCAACCTTAAATTTACATCAGTGGCATTAAAAAGTGCTGCACCTCCCTATTCACCGCATCGTAACGACCCAAAAGCGGGCGATACCATTGGTGTATTGATTGAAGAAATCAGTACGGGTAAAAAATGCTGGTATTCGCCAGGTTTAGGTGAAATTGAACCACACTTACCAACGTTGATGCATCAAGCCGATTGCATTATGGTAGATGGCACGTTTTGGACCAATACTGAGATGATTGACATGGGTTTAATGACCAAAACCGCGCGCAGCATTGGCCATAATCCACAATCAGGTGAAGGCGGTATGATTGAAAAATTGAGTGAATTTGGTCAAGACAAACAAATACGTAAAGTATTAATTCATATCAACAATACCAATCCAATCTTACGTGAAGATTCAGCGGAACGCGCAATATTGAACCAACATAAAATTGAAGTCGCCTATGATGGTATGGACATCATTCTTTAGGAGAGAGCAATGAACGCTTTAAGTCACGACAATTTAGCACAAAATATTCCTTGGACGCGCGAAGAGTTTGAAGACAAGCTGCGCGAAAAAGGCAAGGGCTATCATATTTATCATCCGTTTCATGTGATGATGTATGAAGGTAAGTTAACTAAAGACCAACTGCAATGTTGGGTGGCCAATCGCTTCTATTATCAAATTTCTATCCCCATGAAAGACGCGGCGATTCTTTCTAATTGCGATGATGTAGAAGTGCGTAAACAATGGATTGTACGCATTACCGACCATGACGGCGTAGATACTGATGACCAAAAAGCTGTGGGTGGCATTGAAGCTTGGATTCAGCTAGGTGAAGCCGTTGGTTTAACGCGCGAGCAAATCACTTCGCTTAAACTGGTGAGCCCTGGTGTGAAATTTGCAGTGGATGCGTATGTTAACTTTGCCAAACAACGCAGCTGGCAAGAGTCAGTATGCTCTAGCTTAACCGAGCTATTTGCGCCCCATATTCATCAACAGCGCATTAGCTCATGGCCTACTATGTATCCGTGGATTAATGAAAGTGGCTTAAGCTACTTTAAAAAACGCTTAACCGAGGCACGGCGCGATGTTGAGCAAGGTTTGGGCGTAACGCTGGATTACTTTAGCAGCTCACGCGAAATGCAATTAAAAGCGCTGGATATTCTGCAATTTAAATTGAATGTGCTGTGGGTGATTGCTGACTCTATTATGCTGGCTTCAACGGTTGATATCAAAGTAGATGGTAAAGATTATTTTCATCAACCTGTGATTAATTTTGGCTAGATTAATTTTGAATAAGAGCAAAAAATGACAGATAACATAATCCAATATTCTGATGTTTACGCAATTGCCTTACATCATCGTTTTCAATGGGAAGAAGCACAACAAAGTTATGTGATACTTTTTCCTGAAGGCATGGTCAAACTACATGGCGGTGCGGGCGAAGTGATTAAGCGATTAGACGGCAAAGCAACTGTGGGCGATATTGTCGCTGAGTTAAAACTTGCTTTTCCAGATGCTGAAAATATTGAAAAAGATATTATTGGCATGTTTGAGATGGCGCATGACAAAGCATGGATTAGAAAAATATAAGTAATTAAATGGTAGGTGTCCTTAAAAATTGATGTAAAAAAATGGTTAAGTATCACGATCAAGGAGCAGCAAAATGACACAAACATCTTTAGGCGAGTCAATCGTGCAGAAAGAGATTCACAAAGATAGCCTGAGAGATATCCAAGTTCAAGCTAAGAATAATGGCGTGGCCGCGAATATCACGCATACGCAACCCTTATGGTTGCTGGCAGAAGTGACTTATCGCTGTCCATTACATTGTGCGTTTTGCTATAACCCGACCGATTACGACAAGCACACGCAGAATGAATTAACCACGCAACAATGGATTCAGGCGTTACGCGATGCGCGCAAAATGGGCGCCATTCAGCTGGGTATTTCAGGCGGCGAACCGTTGTTGCGCGATGATATTGAAGAGATTGTGATTGAAGCCAAAAAACTGGGTTATTACAGTAATCTGATTACTTCTGGTGTTGGGTTGACTGAAAAACGTATTCAAGCCTTTAAAGATGGCGGCCTGGATCATATTCAGCTTTCCATGCACGATATTACGGAAGAAATTAATAACTTTATTACCAATACCAAAACGTTTGAGCTCAAGAAAAAAGTCGCCGCGATGATTAAAAATCATGGTTACCCGATGGTGCTCAATGTGGTAATACACCGCTATAACATTGGCCATATTAAAGAAATTTTAGAAATGGCAGAGGCATTGGGTGCCGATTACGTTGAATTGGCCAATACGCAATACTACGGCTGGTCATTAGTAAATCGCAGCCAATTGATGCCGCTAAAAGAACAAATAGACCATGCGGAAATGATTACCAACGAATTCCGCCAAAAAGTCGGTAACAAAATGAAAATTTTCTTCGTGGTGCCTGATTATTTTGGCGACCGCCCAAAAAAATGTATGAACGGCTGGGGTGAAGTGTTTATGATTGTCACCGCCAATGGTGATGTGTTGCCGTGTCATTCGGCACGGGTATTACCGAATATGCAGTTCCCCAATGTGCGCGATAGCGGCTTAGAATATGCCTGGAAAGAAAGCCCAGCCTTTAATAAATATCGCGGAACCGACTGGATGAAAGGGCCGTGTGTCACTTGTCCTGAAAAAATGAATGATTTAGGCGGTTGTCGTTGCCAAGCATTTTTACTGACAGGAGACGCAGAAAGTGCTGACCCAGTTTGTTCATTGTCGCCCAATCATCATTTGATTGAAAAAGCCATTGAAGATTCTAAAAATCCAGTGCTTTCATCAAAACCCATTATTTTTAGAACCGATAAAAACTCTAAAAAATATGCGTCAGGAGATAAAGAGCGGGTTGAAGAATTTCATGCCTTGCCATAAGCATTAGCTGATAAAATTCAGTTTTTAGTGTTTTTAAGGCGTTAAGTATGGCGAATCGCCGGCCTGTTCCTTTTGTGTTGGCTTCAAGCAATCACGGTACACTCATTGTTAACCGTAATGATTATCGTATGATAGACGCTAATCGTGGCTACGGTGTTGGCTATCAAATTCTCAATACCTCTAGTTTTGATCCTGAAGAAGTGAGTTTTGTGACCGCTTTACTGAGCCTGCGTCGCAAGTATTTTGGTGATGGCGTGATTGGTTTAGATTGCGGAGCCAATGTCGGCGTTCACACCATTGAGTGGGCGAAACACATGTATCAGTGGGGCAAAGTAATTGCTTTTGAGGCACAAGAAAAAATCTATTATGCGCTGGCTGGCAATATCGCCATTAACAATTGTTTAAATGCTTCAGCCCATTTCGTGGCCGTTGGCAATGAAAATAAAGATATCAAAATTCCTGTGCCCGATTATTTAGTGCCCGCCAGTTTTGGTAGCTTAGAATTAAAGCCAAATAAAACCAACGAATTTATTGGGCAAGCGATTGATTATTCTGATGCGGCAATGTCGGTTGTACAGCAAAAAACACTCGATTCGTTTAATTTTCCACGGGTTGATTTGATTAAAATTGATGTGGAAGGTATGGAACTGGACGTTTTGCAAGGCGCTTTAGAAACCATCAAACGCTGCAAGCCCATCATGACAATTGAGGTTATTAAGGCTGATAAAGTGCAAATAGATGCTTTTTTAATGTTGCACGGTTATCAAACTTATCCGATGGGTATTAACCTACTGGCGATTCATCATACCGATGCAGGTATTACGCATATCAATACCACCGCAACTGGCATTAACTTAACCATCTAATCACTGTTGAAACCACATTCCATTTTTTTAGTGTATGTACTGGCAAGCTTGGCTGCGCTGGCGCCTTTTGCTATCGATACCTACTTACCCGCATTTCACGCAATGGGTGCCGATTTAAAAACGTCTGATTTACATATTCAGCAAAGCTTAACGGTTTATTTACTGCCATATGCCTTGATGACATTGTGGCATGGTGCGATTTCGGATGCGATAGGGCGCATAACCACCATTAAATGGGGCTTGAGTATTTTTGTATTGGCCTCAATAGGTTGTGCGTTTGCGCCTAACGTTGAGACTTTATGGTTTTTTAGAGCGCTGCAGGGCGCAAGTGGTGGGGCAGGTAATACGGTGGCGCGCGCCATGGTGCGCGATTTATTCGAAGGTGCAGCAGCGCAAAGAGTGATGGCGACTGTGCAAATGCTATTTGGTATTGCACCTGCCATTGCGCCCATTATTGGCGGATTTTTATTGGGTATCCATTGGCAAGCCATTTTTATCTTTTTAGCAATTTATGCGGGTGTCACTTTATGGGCATCGGCCACTTTTCTACCAGAAACCATGCCGCCAGAAAAACGGCTGAAATTATCGACAAAAAATGTGTTAAGTAGCTACAAAACCATATTCGGCGATGCTGAATTCGCCAAATTAGGCATAACGATTGGCGCTATTTTTTCAGCATTTTTTGTGTATGTGCTGGCTAGTCCCGTATTTTTGGGCAAACATTTAGGGTTAAGTCCGCAACAATATGCTTATTTATTCATCCCCACCGTTTGTGGCATGGTGCTTGGTTCCTACTTGGCAAAATATGCCGCAGGAAAATATGCACCCAAAAAAGTGCTTAAACTTGCTTTTGCTTGGATGTTGATGATTGCGCTATCCAATATTCTGGTCTGCTACTATTTGCCTTTAAATCCTGTTTTTAATATTCTGCCAGTTGCATTATTTAATGTGGGTATGGCTTTGGTCATGCCGATTATTTCATTAGCAGCCTTAGACCGCCACCCGAAACTTCGCGGTACAGCTGCTTCTGGACAAGCATTTATTCAGATGCTGCTATCAACAGTGTCTGCTGGCTTAGTAGTACCTTTGGTGTGGGGTAGTGTGATGGGGTTAGCAATTGCCATGCTGTGTTATTTATTCATTGGTTTGCTGGTTATCAGCCAAAGCAGATTATGGCAAAACCAAACAATCGCTTAAATTTTTAGTGCTTTTCCATAATAAATACACGCGACAATCAAATTCTAGCTGCTGGTAATTGGGTTCCATATGCTGGCAAAGCTGATAAAACGCTTTGTCATGACTGCGCTCTTTTAAATGCGCAAGCTCATGTACCACAATCATGCGTAAAAAATCAGCAGGGGCGGTTTTGAA
Source organism: Methylotenera sp. (assembly GCA_046594885.1). Classification (GTDB taxonomy): domain Bacteria; phylum Pseudomonadota; class Gammaproteobacteria; order Burkholderiales; family Methylophilaceae; genus Methylotenera_A. The sequence continues at coordinate 24,011 of JBKJRD010000025.1, forward strand.
AAACGAAGATATTTTGATTTCTTTCTTCGCTTTTAATTTGCCGCCTTGCACCCTTGATATCGCGGTATTCAATCCTAACGCATGATGTTCAATACTTAATCGATTATCATAGTGCGCTTTGTCTAGCAGTGGCGCGTTGCGCAAAAATGTTTGTTTAATCTCATTGCAATAGGCATACAACGCTTTGTTGGTTTGAATTGTATGCTGCAAAGCATAGCGCTCAGTAATGTAGTCGCCCAGCTTTCCTTGCGTTTGCAGTAGCTTTACTTGCGCTTGCAAGCTAGGTGCATAATGTTGTAAATACGGCAGTGGGTTTGTCATTTGATTTTTAAACAAAAAAGGGATGCGCGAGCATCCCTTTTAAAGGTTAAGCGATACTATTCAATTAAAAGCTCACGCTTACCAGGCACGCCGTTCATGGCTTCAGCATCTTCCAAAGCTTCTTTACGGCTGCTAATCACTGGCCATAATTGTGCTAGACGCGCGTTTAAGGCGATATATTCCTGCTGGTCTGCTGGCACATCGTCTTCTGCAAAAATCGCTTCGGCAGGGCACTCAGCCACGCATAGCGTGCAATCAATACACTCATCAGGGTTAATCGCTAAAAAGTTTGGACCTTCTACAAAGCAATCCACTGGGCATACATCAACGCAATCGGTAAATTTGCATTGAATACAGTTTTCGGTGACTACATACGTCATATTTATTCCTTTTAAAGCTTATTAAGCCTAAATATTATTTTATTTGAAATTCACTTATTTTGCGATAGAGATAACTTTACTCAAACAGGTAATCAGTGCAAGGCTTGTGAGCGCAGACAGTACAATTAAGTACGGCAAGCGAACAAAACGAAGCAATGACTGCCTTTTTGTGAAAAGTTAAACAATCATGCCTGCACCAACGGTGTTATTGGTCGATTCATCAATCACAATAAATGCACCAATTGCGCGATTTTGCGTATAACTATCCACCATTAACGGCTGTGCCAATTTAAAATTAATGCGCGCAATATCGTTCATTTTAAGCTCAGTTGCTGGTTGTTGCTGTAATGTATTCACATCAATTTTATAAAAAATACTGCCAACTTTTGCTTTAGATTCGCGTGTGGTATGTCGAATAATGTAACTTCTAGCAAGGGACATGGGTGTTTCAGACAGCCAACAAACAAACGCTTCAATCTGCCTAACCGGTTGAATGGCGCTGCCTGTTTTAACAATCATATCGCCGCGTGAAGTATCAATTTCATCTTCAAGCAATAACGTCACGCTTTGTTCCGTTTGCGCACTTTGTAATTTTAAATCGCCAATTTGAATGGCTTTTACTTTCGATTGATAGCCGTTAGGCAACACGGTCACGGCATCACCAACTGCAATGTCGCCACTTTCGATGCGACCCATAAAGCCTCTAAAATCGTGCAAATTGGCATCTGCACTAGCGTGTGGACGGCACACAAATTGTACAGGAAAGCGGAATTCAGCATTTTGCTCTTCATCTGCCGCTGGCGCTTCTTCTAGCATTTCAAGCAACGTTTCATCTTTGTACCAAGGCATATTATCCAAACGATCCACCAACATATCACCATTGAGTGCAGACATTGGAATAAAGCGAATATCGCGCGCCTGCGCAAGGCCGATTTCGTTGGCAAAAACTAAGTAATCGGCGCAAATTTTATCGTAAACCGCTTGGTCGTAATTCACCAAATCCATCTTATTTACAGCCACCACAATATGCTGAATGCCCACCAAATGCGCCAAATAACTATGACGGCGCGTTTGTGTCAGCACGCCACGGCGCGCATCAATTAAGATAATCGCCAAGTTAGCGGTTGAAGCAGCAGTCACCATATTGCGTGTATATTGCTCATGCCCAGGTGCATCGGCAATAATATACTTACGCGTGCCAGTGCTGAAATAGCGGTAGGCCACATCAATGGTAATGCCTTGCTCGCGCTCCGCTTGCAAGCCATCGGTCAATAGTGATAAATCTACTGCTTGCATGCCGCGCTTTTTGGATGTGTTAGAAATTTGCGTTAACGTATCAGCAAGAATCGTCTTCGTATCGAATAATAAACGACCAATTAGCGTGCTTTTGCCGTCATCGACGCTGCCACATGTCATAAAGCGCAACAGGCTATCATTGTGTGTAGAGTTAATAGTGCTCATTAAAAATAGCCTTCTTTTTTGCGTTGTTCCATGCTGGCATCACTTGTTTGATCATCCAAACGCGTAGCACCGCGTTCTGTAATCGTAGTTGTTGCAGTTTCTAGCACAATTTTGCTCACAGTATCAGCATCTGAAATCACAGGCGCTGTACAGGTGATATCGCCCACTGTTCTAAAACGCACTTGCCTATTCACCACTGTTTCGCCAACTTTGGGCTGATTAATCACCTCGCCATTGGTTAACGCCACATTGGCTGGCATCATGGCTCCGCCACGCATAATAATGTCGCGATTGTGCGCAAAATAAATACTGGGTAATTGCAAATTTTCGCGCTCAATATATTGCCAAACATCCATCTCAGTCCAGTTAGAAATAGGAAAAGCGCGAATATTTTCACCTTTATGGCTGCGTGCATTGTATACATTCCATAGTTCTGGGCGTTGATTTTTAGGGTCCCACTGGCCAAACTCATCGCGAAAACTCATGATGCGTTCTTTGGCACGCGCCTTTTCTTCATCACGGCGCGCACCACCAATGCAGCAATCAAAGCCAAATTCTTCAATGGCTTCTAATAGTGTTACCGATTGATGCTTATTGCGTGGCTCATCGGCGGTTTTTAGTACCACAGTGCCGCGTTGCATGGAATCTTCTACTGAGCGCACAATCAGGCGCTCACCCAATTCGGCCGCGCGCTGGTCTCTAAAATCAATCACTTCTTGATAATTATGGCCAGTATCAATATGCATTAAAGGAAATGGAAAGCGACCTGGACGAAAGGCTTTTTCAGCCAAACGCAAAATACATAATGAATCTTTACCGCCAGAGAATAGCAAAACAGGATTGCTGCATTGCCCTGCAACTTCACGCAAAATGTGAATGGCTTCGGCTTCTAGCCAATCTAAATGTGATAATGGCTGATGTCTATTATTTAACATATTCAATTACTTAAGATTAATATTTAAAGTGTTTTATTGGTTAAGTATGTCATTTCACGTGCAAACCACATTCTTTGTTAGTTGGGTCTTCCCACCACCAACGCCCAGCACGCACATCTTCGCCAATCGCAATCGCACGCGTACAAGGGGCGCAACCAATACTTGGATAAAACTGATCATGCAAATGATTGTATGGCACGTCGTTTAAACGAATATATGCCCATACTTCTGTTTCTGACCAATCGCTGAGCGGATTGAACTTTTCTAGTTTATTGCCAGCATCATACTCGCGCAACGGTAGGCTGGTGCGCGTGGTGGCTTGTGCAGCGCGCATACCAGTAATCCATGCTTTTTTACCGTTAAGTGCGCGTTGCAAAGGCTCTACTTTACGCATATGGCAACAGCTTTTACGCAACTCAATCGATTCATAAAAGGCATTAATACCATTGGTTTTTACATAAAACTCAACGGTTGGCGCTTGCGGAAAATACACATTGAGTTTGGTCTGATATTTTTGCTCAGTTTTAGCGATTAAGTCGTATGTTTCCACTGGTAAGCGACCTGTATCCAATGAAAAAATCTCAATCGGCAATTGATTTTTCAAAATGATGTCAGTTAACACCATATCTTCTGCGCCAAAACTGTTGGCAAAAGTAATAGGGCTTAATTCATTGCTGACTGTTTTTAATAAAGCCAATACCTCAGCTGTTTTTGTCTGTACGATTGCTTGCAATTCATCTGTTAAAGCAGGCGAGGTAGCTGGATTAGATGCCGCAGGTTTTAAAAATGAAATGTCACCCGCCATTACATCGGCCTGTTATAACGCGTGAATACTGGGCGCGGTTCATCTACTGCACCTTGATACGGGATACTAAAGTCATCCAAGCTTGCTAGTGCTTCTTGTGCTGAACGATCGGCGCGTATTAAAAAGCTGTTAAAACCGCTGCGTTTCAAGAAAAAAAGTTGGTCACGCAATACATCGCCAATGGCGCGTAATTCATTTTTAAAACCATAACGCGTACGCAGCAAGGTACCTAATGAGAAAATGCGACCATCGGCAAAGCGTTCTACATGCACAGCTATAATTGGCAGGGCGTTTAAATCAGGCTGATTTTCAATTAAATCTGCCAACACTTCGTGTGTGTCTAACCATACGCCAATCTCATTATTTGCAATACGGTTAAGCAGTGATTCTTTTCGTGCAATAAATACTTTCAATGGCACAATCAATTTGCCCATTGCAGGAATCACTGTTGCGGCGATTTGGGCTTGGGTGACTGTTTCCTCACCAGTAAGTTTAAATAACACCACTTTGCCAGCTTGCTTGCGCTCCTCAATATTGCTGGCTGGCAGCTGGATAGTTAACCAATTATTTTCAGCAATTTTTGCGATTGATTCGGTATTAATCGCATTTAATTGAATGAGGTTGCTCATGCTAAAACTTCTTCATTTTTTATGGTTAAGTCTTTGTTATAAACATGCGCTTTAAACGGTGCAACGCCTAAACGGCGTACCGTATCAATAAAGCGTTCTTCAGGCGTGCGTTGTTGTAAATACACATCAATCAATTTTTGCACCACGCCAGGCATTTCTTCTGCAGAAAACGATGGTCCAATCACTGCGCCAATGCTAGCATCGTTGCCTTGCTTACCGCCAATGCTCACTTGATACCATTCAGAACCATCTTTATCCACACCCAAAATGCCAATATGACCCACATGGTGATGGCCACAGGCGTTCATGCAGCCCGAAATATTCAGTTCAAGTTCGCCAATATCGTGTAAATAATCCAAGTTATCAAATTGCATTTGAATCGCTTCGGCAATGGGGATACTTTTAGCATTCGCCAGCGAACAAAAGTCACCGCCTGGGCAGCAAATAATATCAGTTAGCAAGCCAATGTTTGGCGTAGCTAGGCCTGCCGCACGCGCTTGTTGCCAAACACTCAATAAATCGCCCAGTTTAACGTCGGCTAAAATCAAGTTTTGCTCATGCGAAACGCGTAGTTCGCCATAACTGTATTGTTCAGCTAAATCGGCTACCGTATGCATTTGGGCAGATGTTGCATCGCCAGGCGCTTTGCCATGCGGTTTTAATGATAGCGTGACGGCGCGATAACCCGCTTGTTTGTGCGCATGCACGCAGCGTTTTACCCAAGCGGCAAAAGCGGGGTTGCTGGCAATTTCTGCATCAAAACCAGTATCGTTGGCAGGCAGATTTTCATAAGGCATGGCTGCAAAATGCTTGCCTACGCGGGCTAGCTCGGCTTCGGTAATGGTATTTGGCGCATTTTTTAAATGTGCCCATTCTGTTTCTACCTGATTCTTAAAGGCTTCAATGCCCAACGCTTTAACTAGAATTTTGATGCGTGCTTTGAAAGCATTATCACGACGACCATGTAAATTGTAAGTGCGAATGATTGCCTCGCAATAAGTTAGTGCATGCTGCCATTCTAAATGTTCACGAATCACCGAACCTAGAATTGGCGTGCGGCCTAAGCCGCCGCCAACCCAAACTTTAATTGCTAGTTTGCCGGCATTGTCTGTATAAAATTCCATGCCAATATCATGCGCTTGCACGACAGCGCGGTCTTGTTTGGTGCCAGAAACAGCAATTTTAAACTTGCGCGGTAGTAGTGCGAATTCTGGGTGAAACGTACTCCATTGGCGCATGATTTCTGCCATCGCACGTGGATCAATCACTTCATCGGGCGCAATGCCAGCAAATTGGTCGGTGGTGATGTTACGAATGCAGTTGCCAGAAGTTTGAATAGCGTGCATTTCAACCGTAGCCAATTCGGCCAAAATATCGGGCACCTCTTCTAATTTTGGCCAGTTTAATTGCAAATTTTGGCGCGTAGAAAAATGGCCATAGTCACGGTCGTATTTTTTTGCAATATCGCCTAGCTTATGTAACTGTTTGCTCGATAACATACCGTAAGGCACAGCAATACGTAGCATGGGCGCGTGGCGTTGAATATATAAGCCATTTTGCAAGCGCAAAGGCCGAAATTCTTCATCGCTGAGCTCGCCCGCTAAGAAGCGTCGGGTTTGGTCGCGATATTGGCTAACGCGTTCATCTACTATTTGTTGATCTATTTCGTCGTATTTATACATAAATTTGTTTGCGCTATTTGCTGACTAAATGTTTCTTACTCAAAACTTAACCCACTATTTTAATCCATTTACGGGTTTAATTCAAAAATCCATTCTCATTTAGCCTTTTTTTAGGCCTAACTGTTTCAGTGCAACAATAAATAACAATATTGAAATACCAATCAATTGATTAAATTCTGGAAAAGCCAGTTTTTGGCCGACATACACTAAAATGAGTGCCAGTAAGGTGCGCACCCAATGT
>JBKJRD010000064.1:0-14386 GCA_046594885.1 Methylotenera sp.
TTAAGCAGATTGCCAGTTGGGCTGCCACCTTTAGCTGACAGGTTAGTCCAGTAAATACTATGCAGAATATGGCTAGACAGAGCGTATGCCAGTTCTTTCTCGTGATGTTTTACCAAACTAAAATCACCCGATTCGCGTGCTAGCGCTAGCGCAGACTCTGCCTTGTTGGCTGCGGCTACCGCGGGCTTATGGTGAAAATTGTAATGTAACTCAACTGTACGCGCATCAATTGCAGGTTCCAATGCATCATAGGCGTAAGGTAAAGGCTGTAACACATATTGCCCTGCGCTATCTGTTAATTGGTCACTAAAAGGCGACTTTTGACTTTGTTGCTCTTTTGCCTGCGATACTTTGCTGGTAAGTGCAATCGCTCCAATCACTGCTGCGGTATTTTGTATAAAATCTCTGCGAGTAGTCATCATTTATCTTTCATACAAACGTTATTTGCTAACTCTGCCGCCTTACCAATATAACTAGCAGGCGTCATTTCCAGCAATAATTGCTTCGCCTGTGCAGGAATTTTTAAGCCGCCAATAAAATCATGCAATGAAGCTTTGTTAATGCCGCCTTTGCCGCGCGTGAGTTCTTTTAACTGCTCGTACGGGTTTTCAATGCCATATCGACGCATCACGGTTTGAATCGGTTCTGCCAGCACTTCCCAGCTGTTATCTAAATCATCAAGAAGTTTTACAGTGTTAATTTCTAATTTATTTAAACCGCGCAAGCAAGAATCATAACCCAATAAGGTATAGCCGAATGCCACACCCATATTTCTGAGCACGGTAGAATCGGTTAAATCGCGCTGCCAGCGCGAGATGGGTAGCTTTTCTGCCATGTGACGCAACACTGCGTTGGCTAAACCCAAATTGCCTTCTGAGTTTTCGAAATCAATTGGATTGACTTTGTGCGGCATGGTGGATGAGCCGATTTCGCCTGCTTTGACTTTTTGTTTGAAATAACCCACCGAAATGTAACCCCAGATATCGCGATTTAAATCAATTAAAATGGTGTTAATGCGCGCTAAAGTGTCAAACAACTCTGCCATATAGTCATGTGGCTCAATCTGAATGGTCATTGGGTTATAAGTTAAGCCTAAATTTTGCACAAATTTTTGCGCAAAACTTTCCCAATCAAAATCTGGGTATGCAGATAAATGCGCGTTAAAATTACCAACTGCGCCATTCATTTTGCCCAGTATTTCGTTGTTAACTAATTGTTTTTGCTGACGTTGCAAGCGATAAACCACGTTTGCTAATTCTTTGCCCATGGTGGTTGGCGAAGCGGTTTGGCCATGCGTACGCGACAGCATCGGTTGGTCAGCAAGCTGATGACTTAACTCAGTTAAGCGTGCAATTAAATCGGCTAAAAATGGCAGCATCACCGCATCACGTGCGTACTTTAGCATCAAGCCATGCGATAAATTGTTAATATCTTCTGAAGTGCAAGCGAAGTGGATAAATTCACTGGCTTTTTTGATCTCAGGGTTACTATCAAATTTTTCTTTAAGCCAATATTCCAGTGCTTTTACATCATGATTAGTGCGCGCTTCAATGGCTTTAACTTGGGCTGCATCAGCTTCAGAAAAGTTTTTGATCGCCGCGTCAAGTTCTTGAATGGTATCCGCGCTGAAAGGTGCAATTTCGTCTAATTCTTTGGCGGCACTTAACGCTTTTAACCACTCAATTTCTACCCAAGCGCGGTGTTTAATTAGCGCATATTCACTAAAATAAGGACGTAGCGCATCTAATTTGGTTTGGTAGCGACCATCTAATGGAGATAGCGCGTTGAGTGCAGTGAGCGACATAACTAGCTTTCGCGAAATTTATATAGTGCGGTTTAATAAACCATTATTTTACCCTAAATTTGCTGTAGTTAAATTGAGGGCAATAGTTATGTCGTTTGCATGGATGCTTATTTACAAGGCCAACATATCTACAAAAGCATTAACAGGCGTGGCTTCTAACTTTGTTTGATCTAAGCAAAGCGCCAAAATATCGGCTTGTTTTTTTGCATCAAAGCGCCGTGCTAAATTCACTTTAAATTTTTTCACTAATTCAGGAATGCCCTCATTACGGCGACGGCGATGGCCGATGGGGTATTCCACCGCGATATTGTTTGATTGCGTGCCGTCTTTAAAAAACACCTGCATCGCGTTGGCTATTGAGCGTTTTTCTGGGTCGTGATAATCGGTTGTATATTCAGCTTTTTCTACACAACTCATTTTGGCGCGAATCGCGTCAATGCGTGGGTCGGCGGCGACTGCATCTTCATAATCCAGTGCTGTTAAATTGCCTTTAATCAAGCCTATGGCTGCCATATATTGAATGCAATGGTCGCGGTCAGCAGGGTTATCCAGCGGCCCAGTTTTATCAATAATGCGAATGGCAGATTCATGGGTGATGATGACGATTTGTTCTATTTGCGCGATTTGTTCTAAAGTTTGGATTTTTGCGCCAATTTGAGTGTTAAGTTGAATCGCGCACTCCACTGCGGTTTGCGCATGAAACTCAGCAGGGAAGCTAATTTTAAATAGCACTTGCTCCATCACATAGCTGCCGTAATCACGCTGAAATTTAAAGGTATTACCTTTAAAAAGCACGTCGTAAAAGCCCCATGTTTTTGCGGTTAAAGCACTTGGGTAGCCCATTTCACCTTGCATCGTCATCCAAGCTAAACGCACTGCGCGTGAAGTCGCATCGCCCGCCGCCCATGATTTTCGTGAACCAGTATTAGGGCTGTGGCGATAAGTGCGTAAGCTTTGGCCATCGACAAATGCGTTTGAAACGGCGTTGATAATATCTTGTTTATTGCCGCCTAACAATTTTGTTACCACTGCGGTTGAGGCGATTTTGACTAAAATCACATGATCTAAACCCACGCGATTAAAGCTATTTTCAAGTGCCAAAACACCTTGAATTTCATGCGCTTTAATCATGGCGGTTAGCACATCTCGAACAGTAAGCGCTGCTTTGCCTTGTGCAATATTTTTGCGCGAAATATAGTCGGCCACCGCCAAAATACCGCCCAAATTATCCGATGGATGCCCCCATTCTGCGGCTAACCAAGTGTCGTTAAAATCTAACCAGCGAATCATTGCCCCGATGTTGAATGCCGCTAGAATTGGGTCTAATTGATAAGATGTACCAGGCACTTTTGCGCCATTTGGTACGATTGTGCCAGCAATCACTGGCCCTAATAATTTGGTGCAAGCAGGGTAGTCCAGTGCTTCAAAACCACAACCCAAAGTATCCATTAAACAGTTGCGCGCGGTGTCAAATGCCTCGTCAGAGTTAATTTCAAAATCAGCCACATAGTTGGCAATATCAACTATGACTTGGTCGGGCGCGGGTCTAACATTGGAAATATAGACTGACATTATTAATTACCTTTATCAATTATTTTATAAGCGAATTACATAGTTACGCGGTGCTCAAAATCCTCATGTACTTTGTATACCTTCCGGTTTTTGCGCTTCGTGCGCCTCGCACTTCATCTTTTAAAATAAGTGCTAAAGGCAATTAAACCAAATTACTTAAGTTTTTAATCTAAAAACTTAACGGTTTTTTAGGGGTAAAAAATCTCGATTGGCAGGGCCGATATATTGCGCATTTGGGCGAATAATTTTGTTATCAATGCGTTGCTCGATGACGTGAGCAACCCAGCCGCTCGTGCGTGAAATCACAAATATTGGTGTAAACATGGCGGTTGGAATACCCAGCATATGATAGCTGGATGCACTGTACCAATCTAAATTGGGGAACATTTTTTTCTCGCGCCACATAACATCTTCAATACGTGAAGAAACATTAAAAAGCGTCATATTTCCGTTATCTTCTGATAACTTCTGTGAAACTGCTTTAATTGATTCATTACGTGGGTCGGCAATTGTATAAACAGGATGGCCAAAACCGATGATAATTTCTTTTTTTGCTATGCGTGCCAACATATCTGCTTCGGCTTCATCAGCATTTTTATAACGCGCAATAATTTCCATCGCCGCTTCATTGGCACCACCATGTTTTGCGCCACGTAATGCGCCAATTGCGCCGGTAATGCAGCTATGCATATCAGATAAAGTGCCTGCAATCACGCGTGCAGCAAAGGTTGATGCATTAAATTCATGCTCTGCATAAAGCACCAATGAGGTGTTCATGGCATTTATGTGTAATTGGCTAGGCGTTTTTCCATGCAAAACATGTAAAAAATGCGCAGCAATACTGTCATCATCGGTTTCTACACTGACGCGTTTGCCGTGATGGCTAAAATGATACCAATACAGCAAAATAGAGCCAAAACAGGCGATTAGCCTGTCACCTAAATCTTGTGCGGCTTTGGTGTTGCGGTCTGCTGTTTCTGGTTCTAAAGTGCCTAGCATAGAGCAAGCAGTGCGCATCACGTCCATAGGGTGCGTGTTTTGTGGAATTTGTTCTAAAACCGTTTTAAGCTCAAGGGGTATCGTGCGTAACTGTTTGAGTTTTGCATGATAAGCACTTAGTTGCAGCTGATTAGGCAATTCGCCGTGAATTAACAAGTAAGCTACTTCTTCAAATGTAGCCTGTTTCGCCAGCTCAATAATATCGTAACCGCGATAATGCAAATCGTTGCCGGTATGGCCCACCGTACAAATGGCCGTTGTGCCAGCAGTAACACCCGCAAGCGCTACGCCTTTTTTCTTTTTAGGTGCTTCGGTTACATTTTCCATGCGTTTTCTCTCCAAATATGCACTGACGCAATACTTAACCCGTTTTTTTGATCAACTTTTTTCTGGTTTAAATAAAGCATCTAATTTTTGTTCAAACGCGTGATAACCCAAGTGTTCGTAAAGCTCTGCGCGCGTTTGCATTAAGTGCAGCACATTTTTTTGTGTGCCTTCTTTGCGCATCGTTTCATAAACGGTTAATGCGGCTTGATTCATGGCGCGGAAAGCGGAAAGCGGATATAGCACCATGCTCACATCTGCAGTACGCAGCTCATCAACCGTAAATAAAGGCGTGCTGCCAAACTCGGTAATGTTAGCCAATACGGGCACTTTCACTGCCGCGGCAAATTGTTTGTACATGTCGAGCTCAGTAATCGCTTCAGGGAAAATCATATCCGCGCCCGCTTCAACACAAGCGCAGGCGCGGTCGATAGCCGATTGCAAACCCTCAACGGCAAGCGCATCAGTGCGCGCCATCACTACAAAGTCATCGTAAGGTTTTGCATCCACGGCCGCTTTTACGCGATCTACCATTTCGTCCAAACTAACAATGGCTTTATTAGGGCGATGACCACAGCGCTTGGACGAAACTTGATCTTCAATATGTACCGCCGCTGCGCCCGCTTTTGCGATAGCTTTTACAGAGCGCGCAATATTAAATGCGCCACCCCAGCCAGTATCGATATCTACTAATAATGGCGTATCCACCGCATCGGTAATGCGGCGCACATCAATCAATACATCTTCTAAAGTTGATATGCCTAAATCGGGCAAGCCTAACGAGCCAGCGGCCACGCCGCCGCCAGATAAATAAAGGGCTTTAAAGCCTGATTGAGTGGCAAGCATAGCGTGGTAAGCACTAATTGCACCGATAATTTGCAGCGGTTTTTCAGCTTGTAATGCAGCCCGAAAAAGTGCGCCTGGTAAGATTGGTTGAGTCATTTTTACTCTAATTTAAGGGTTAACTAATTGAATTGGGTTGCTTTATTGTTTAGTTAACTGAATCAGTTAACTAAAAAAAAGCGATATTCGATTCATCTGAAATCGCCACGCCAGTTAATTTGGCTTTTTGCAGCACTTCCCAAAAGTAACGATAAGTCGCTCTGTCATGCAGCTCGCCTGCATATTGAATCGGCCCCCAATTCGCTGTTTGTGCGGCAAGCAGAATGTTGGCGGCATCTGTTACTTCGTCAAAATTCGGTTTCATCGCGTCCACAATGGCTTGAATTTGCGTTGGGTAAATGCTCCACATACGCATAAAGCCAAACTCATTGCGCGCGCGGCTGGCGTCAGAATAGGTGGTTTCCACATTTTTTAAATCTAGCGTCACGTTATGTGCTGGCACCAAACCATTTGCCAGCGCGGCTGAAGCTACTTCTGTTTTGGCACGTGCCAATAAGCGATGTTCAAATTGACCAGGACTGCGCATGGCAGACGCTGGAATCGCGCCGTGATGCGCGCTGACAAAATCCATCAAGCCAAAATCCAGCACTTGCACCCAAGGCAATTTGGCAATTTCATGCACTTGATTCAAGGCGCCGTGGGTTTCAATCAGAATATGCACAGGAATCACCCGCTCAACGCCATTAAAAGTCGCGGTTTTTTGAATATAGGCAATCATTTCACTGGCTTGGTTTAAGCTGGTACATTTTGGAATAGTGATATAGCTTAATATGCGGCCACAGCCACCCACTAAAATATCAATATCTTGTTTCCAAGCAGCATGTGTGTAGTCGTGTATGCGTGCGCCAGCCATTTTGTGCACGTTGGCAGCGCTATTTAAAATACGCACAATCATTTGCGCATGATCGCGCTCTTGCCCGCTGGCTGCGCCATCTTCGCAATCGCAGGTAATATCAAACACAGGTCCAGGCGCGTTTGGATTATTGGCATCTTGTAAACCAAGTGCTTTTAAAATCAATTTTTCGCTACCCGCAAAATGTTCACAAGCGGGAATCAGCGGAAACGGTTTTTCGCCACCAAATAGCGCGTCGTTCGGGTGTACCTTGCTGAGTAATTGGGCATTTAAAATATCAGTCATGATTGACTTCCTTTTCGTGGTATTAGTACCGTGTAATCTAAATCCAGCACCACATTCGGATGATAGCTTTTTTCTGTTTTAAACGCTGTTAAGTCAGCTGGCGAGATGTTTTTCATACCAACCATGCGCAATCTTAAGGCAGCAAAATCGTCGTTATTTAAATTCCACTTATCTAATACTTGCGTTGCACAATAAATGGTATCGCCAGCAAATGTTGGGTTTGCGTGTGTGCCTGCATTAATCGCCAGTATAGAAATGGCGTTTTCCAGCCCCTCATAACTTAAAGCGCGGCACATTGAGATGATTACGCCACCATAGACCAAACGTTTGCCATAGTTTGAATTTTTCATCATCAATGCATCAAAATGCAAACGCGCATTGTTTTGGTAAAGATGCGTTGCAAGCGAGTGATCACTATCGTTAATCGTTAAGCCAGCTAAGTGATTAATCCTCTCGCCTATTTGATAGTCATCCCAAAAATAATTTCCACCGGTGGCAGCACTATCAAAGCTTTTCGCAGGGCCCACTTTTGCTAAGCTTAAATTTTCTGCCGCAACAAAGCTCGGTAATTCAGGCACAATCGTTTGTGGCGCAGGTGCGTCTAAGTTGTTTTTATGCTGCTCATGTTTATGAATCATGACCCAGCGTACCCAGCTTAAAACAGGTTGATTATGTTGGTTAACTGCGCTTGAGCGCACCCAAACCACACCGGTTTTCCCACTGGAGTTTTGTTTTAAACCAATCACCTGGCTAGATGTAGAAAGTGTATCACCCACAAAAACTGGCGCAATAAAGCGCACATCCGCATAACCTAAATTGGCTACCGCATTGACTGAAATATCGGGTACAGTTTTGCCAAATGCAATATGAAACGCCATCAAATCGTCTACAGGCGCATTTTTATAACCTAAGCTTTGCGCAAAAGGTTCGCTGCAATGCAGCGGATTACGCGAACCATACAATCCAATATAGAGTGAGCAATCGCCAGCAGTAATAGTACGCGGGGTGGCGTGCTGAATCACTTCATTGAGTGTGAAGTCTTCAAAAAGTCGGCCGTTATCGGTTTTTGTGGCGTGCATGTTTGTCACTCAAAATAAATGCTAAATATATTCTTCTTCTAATTCTGCAATCATATCGTGCAGTTGCAGCAATCGCTGCGCAGCTTTTACGTGGTGATGTTCCACTAATTTATCATCCACCACCACAGTGCCGCGTCCTGCATCATTCGCTTCTTTTAAGGCTTTAATAATGCAGCGCGCATTGTTAATTTCGTCAGATTTTGGCGTATACGCATCATTGCTGTAAGCGATTTGTGCCGGATGCACTAGCGATTTACCATCAAAACCCATATCGCGCCCTAAGCGACACGCATATTCAAATGAATGCATGTTTTTAAAATCGCTTGAAATGCCATCCACCACGCATCTGCCATAAGCGCGTGCCGCCAAAATCACTAAAGAAAGCGCGGTTAATATCGCACTGCGTTCATAAGTCACGCGCGCATGCATTTGTGAAATCAAGTCAGATGTCGCCATCACCATGCATGCAATGCGATTGCTCGCAGCGGCAATTTCTTTGGCGTTTAATACCGCAATCGGGCTTTCTATCATCACCATAATCGGCATATGCTCGCCGCCAGCCTCGTCCAGCCATTTTAATGCAGTTTGCACATCGCTGGCAGATTCAATATTAGGAAAGAGAATTGCATCTGCGCCAATATTAGCCACTGCTTTAATATCGTCTTTACCCCATATAGAATCTAGATCATTGACACGCACCACGACTTCGCGCGAGCCATAACCGCCTTGCTTGACTGCTGCAACTACATTGTCGCGCGACTCAATTTTACAAGTTAACAGTATAGGGTCGCCTAAATCCAAAATCACTGAGTCTGCTGGAAGCGTACGTGCGCGATCCAAATAGTGCAAATTGCAGCCTGGCACATACAGCATTGAACGGCGAGGGCGGAAGCCTAATTCCATATGAAGTCCTAATATAAATTTCATCGTGCATTTAAGCAGATGATTAATCATTAAACTGATTATATAGAGCGCCCAGTTTTATTGTCAACAAATAACTTATATCTTATATAAGATACGTCTTGTATAAGATATAAATTACTAGACTATTTTAAATGGCTATGTTTAAATCGTATTAACTTCATTACCGTGAGCTTGCGATGATTGATAAAGCCTACAATTCACCCAGTTATAAACCCTTATACGATCAAATTAAAGTGCTATTAACACAGAGCTTAATCGGCGGTGAATGGCGGCCAGGCGAGATGATTCCCAGTGAGATAGATTTGGCTGGACGTTTTAAAGTTAGCCAGGGCACGGTGCGTAAAGCGATTGACAGTTTGGCGGGCGAAAATATTTTAATCCGCCGTCAAGGCAAAGGCACGTTTGTAGCCACGCATAATGAAGAAGGCATTAAGTTGCGTTTTTTGCGCTTAACTGCCGCCAATGGCCAAAAAGAAGCATTGCAAAACGAATTATTAAATTGCACCAAAACTAAAGCCGATAACCGCATAGCCAGTATTTTAGAAATTAAAACGGGCGCTGCATTAATTGAGGTAAAAAGGTTGTTAACTTTTTCTGGCCGGCCATTGATTTATGATCATATTGTAATTCCAGCTGCGCCGTTTAAAGGCATTAATGGCACGCGAATCGAAGAAAATCAAGGTTCTATGTATAGCATGTATGAAACAGAATATGGCATCAGAATGATACGTGCCGAAGAGCGTTTGACAGCGGTTGCGGCGAATAAAGAGGTCGCTGACGCATTAAACTTACAACTGGGCGCGCCTTTATTAAGTATTGAACGCGTTTCTTACACTTATGGCGATAAGCCGATGGAGTGGCGACTTGGGCTTTGTCTAACAGATGATCATCATTACATGTCCGAACTCGAATAAGGTAATGAGGGCTTTTGAAAATGGATTTTGGCAAGGCGGACTAACGCAGACAGTACGATTAGTACGGTAGGCGACATCCAACACCGCGAAAATCCATTTTTAAAAGCCCCTAGAGCAGTAATTAATAGTTAAGTATTAATTACTAAGTATTAAAAATTATTAGGTTAAAACATGGATAACTTAAAAAAACGCGCCTTGGATTATCACCAGTTTCCAAAACCAGGAAAATTGAGTGTAGATTCATCCAAACCTTGCGCCACGCAAGATGATTTGTCATTGGCTTACACGCCGGGAGTAGCGGCGCCAGTACGCGAAATTCATGCCGATCCCGCCAATGCTTATAAATATACCAATAAGGGTAATTTGATCGCGGTCATCACTGACGGTACGGCAGTTTTAGGACTAGGCAATATGGGCGCGCTAGCCAGCAAGCCAGTGATGGAAGGCAAAGCGGTTTTATTTAAACGCTTTGCAGGAATTGATGTATTTGATATCGAAATTAATGCAGCCACGCCAGATGAATTTATTCAAACGGTTGTGAATATTTCGCCCACTTTTGGCGGCATAAACTTAGAAGATATTGCTGCGCCACACTGTTTTTATATCGAAAACGAGCTAAAACGGCGTTTAGATATTCCCGTATTTCATGATGATCAGCATGGCACAGCGGTGATTGTGGCGGCGGCTTTATTAAATGCACTAGAGCTGCAAGGCAAAACTTTACCAAACGCCAAAATCGTATTTTTAGGTGCAGGTGCGGCAGGTTGTTCTTGTGCAAAATTACTTAAACTAATGGGCGCCACCAATATCACTATGGTCGATAGAAGTGGCGTGCTGAATACCAATCGTGACGATTTGCACGATAACAATCGCGATTTAGCGATTGCGCCAACAAATGCTACAACCTTGGCACATGTGATGCCAGACGCGGATGTATTTATCGGCGTTTCGGCCAAAGACGCGTTAGATGCTGCATTAATTAAGGGCATGGCAAAAAATCCGATTATTTTTGCGTTGGCGAACCCAGACCCAGAAATATTGCCCAGTATTGCGCATGCAGTGCGAGATGATATTTTAATGGCGACTGGCCGTAGTGACTTCCCCAATCAAGTGAACAACGCGCTGTGTTTTCCGTATTTATTTCGCGGTGCGCTTGATGCAAAAGCCACCAAGATTACAGAAAAAATGAAAATTGCCGCAGCCATTGCGTTAAGTGAGCTAGCGCGCGAGCCAGTTCCAGCGGAAGTTTTAAAAGCGTATAACTTAACACAATTGAAATTCGGTAAAGACTACATTATCCCTAAACCGTTTGATGCACGTCTGCTAGAACGCGTTTCAAGCGCGGTAGCAAAAGCGGCAATAGAATAGTTAACACTCAAAACATGCAAAAAATGAAGCGCAATTAATGGTTAAGTCAAACATGAAAACTAGACCAAAAAACCTTAATTTATTCACGATTCGCTTACCGATTAATGCGGTGGTGTCCATTTTGCATCGCGCGTCTGGTGTCGGTTTGTTTTTGGCTTTACCACTGATTTTATTGGCATTTAAGTATTCAGTCGAGTCGCCAAATAGCTATTTTTTATTGACGCAAATAGTGGGCACTTGGTATATCAAATTGTTGTTAATTGGTTTTGCATGGGCATTTTTTCATCATTTTTTTGCTGGCATTAGACATTTATTGCAAGACATTCACTGGATGACTACGCTTAATAAAGCGCGCTTTGCAAGCCGCGTGGTGCTATTGCTAGTTGGGTTTTCAGTGATCGCTTTTGCGATTAAGATTTGGTAATTCGCTATGTTGATACAGCTACTTACCAATCAGTACCCAGGCATGCGCTTGTGGCTATCGCAGCGTTTAACCGCGGTTTTTATGGCGCTGTATATCGTGTTGCTGCTAATTTTATTATGCATTGTGCAGCCTTTTGGGCATGGCGCATGGCAACAAAACTACGCCGCTTGGCTTGAAATGTTATCGCCAGTTTGGTTTAGGCTGGCGACAGTATTATTTTTTATAAGCTTATTGGTGCACGCTTGGCTGGGTGTGGCTGACGTATTAAAAGATTACATTTTTAATACAGTGTTACGGGCTTATTTGCAAATGGCGGTAGATATTGCACTCATCATTTATCTATTTTGGCTAATATTTATGTTGTGGACTATATAAAGCATGGCGATAGCTTCTAAGCCTATTGAAAAGCGACAGTTTGACGCAGTGATTGTGGGCGGCGGCGGCGCAGGCTTACGCGCGGCTTTGCAGTTGGCTGAATCTGGCGTTAAGGTTGCCGTGCTATCAAAAGTGTTTCCAACACGCTCACACACCGTGGCGGCGCAAGGCGGAATTGCAGCGGCTTTGGGTAATGTGGCGGAAGATAAATGGTTATGGCATATGTACGACACCATTAAGGGATCGGACTACTTGGGCGACCAAGATGCGATTGAATTTATGTGCAAAAATGCTGCAAAAGCCATTATTGAGCTAGAGCATTTTGGCATGCCGTTTGACCGTTTAGAATCTGGCAAAATCTATCAACGCCCGTTTGGCGGCATGACGCAGAATTTTGGTGAAAGCGCTATTTCTCGCACTTGTGCAGTGGCCGATCGTACTGGGCATGCCATGTTACACACTTTGTATCAACGCAATATTCGCGCGAACACACAGTTTTTTGTGGAGTGGTTTGCACTGGATTTAATTCGCGATAGTGAAGGCGATGTGCTGGGCGTGATTGCGCTGGAGATTGAAACTGGCCAGATTCATATTCTGCAAGCTAAAACCACTTTGCTGGCGACAGGTGGTGCAGGCCGCATATTTCAAGCCAGTACTAATGCCTTTATCAATACTGGCGACGGATTAGGTATGGCAGCGCGCGCAGGTTTGCCTTTGCAAGATATGGAATTTTGGCAATTTCACCCCACTGGTGTATTGCATGCAGGCGTATTGATCACCGAAGGTGTGCGTGGTGAAGGCGGTTATTTGGTGAATAGTGAAGGCGAACGTTTTATGGAACGCTATGCGCCACATGCCAAAGATTTAGCCAGCCGCGATGTGATTTCGCGCGCGATTTCTACTGAAATTAAGCAAGGCCGCGGTGTGGGCAAAAATAAAGACGCCGTGTATTTGAAACTAGACCATTTAGGCGAAGAGCGCATTAATAAAAGCCTGCCAGGCATACGCGAGATTGCTAAAACCTTTGCTAATGTTGACCCAGTAAGCGACCCAATTCCCATCGTACCAACCTGTCATTACATGATGGGCGGCATTCCGACAAACTTAGACGCACAAGTGGTTGTGTTTGATGAAAAATCAGGTGAAAAAGTGGTAAATGGACTCTATGCGGTTGGCGAATGTGCCTGCGTTTCGGTGCATGGTGCAAACCGTTTGGGTTCTAACTCTTTGCTAGATTTGGTGGTATTTGGTAAAGCGGCAGGCGACCATATGGCGGCTGCGATTAAAGTAAATAATACGCATAAAGCATTACCTGCCGATGCGTCAGATAAAACTTTAGCGCGCGTTAGTCGTTTAGAAAATAATCAGGGCGAAAATGTCACCGAAGTAGGCAATGCCATGCGCAAAACCATGCAAACACATTGTGGCGTATTTCGGTTTCCCGATTTGCTGGCAGAGGGCGTGCGTGAGATTGATGCGGTTGCACAACGTATTGCAAATTTAACCATTAAAGATAAAAGCCAAGTGTTTAACACCGCTCGAGTGGAAGCGTTAGAGCTGGATAATTTGATTGAAGTGGCGGTTGCCACCATGCATGCGGCGAATAATCGCACGGAGAGCCGAGGCGCGCATGCGCGTGAAGATTTTGCCGCACGCGATGATGAAAACTGGCTTAAACATTCGTTATTTTTTAAGCAAAATAAAGTGTTAAGTTACAAACCAGTGCGCTTAAAACCACAAACGGTAGCATCTTTTGCGCCAAAAGCGCGTGTGTATTAAGGTGGATGGATTGAGGACTAAATCGATGGCTAAACAAATGAAATTTTCGGTCTATCGCTACAATCCAGACGTAGATAAAAAGCCGTATATGCAAGATTACGATATTGCGTTAGCAGATGAAGACCAAATGTTGCTGGATGCGCTGATTCGCATCAAGCAGATTGACGACACCTTAAGTCTACGTAAATCCTGCCGTGAAGGCGTTTGTGGCAGTGATAGCATGAATATTAATGGCAAAAATGGCCTTGCCTGCATCACTAAATTAAGTGATTTAGAACAGCCTGTTGTGTTGCGCCCGATGCCAGGTTTACCCGTGATACGCGATTTGGTGGTCGATATGACACAGTTTTTTGCGCATTACAATTCGGTTAAGCCTTATCTGATTAATAACGACCCCTTGCCTGAAGCTGAGCGTTTGCAAAGCCCAGAAGACCGCGCCAAGTTAAATGGCATGTACGAATGTATATTGTGCGGCGCTTGCACTACATCGTGCCCTAGTTTCTGGTGGAATCCAGATAAGTTTGTTGGCCCGGCAGGCTTATTGCAAGCCAATCGCTTTATAATGGATTCGCGCGACCAAGCGATGGAAGAGCGTTTAGAAAATTTGGAAGATCCGTACCGTTTGTATCGTTGCCATAACATTATGAATTGCGTGGAAGTTTGCCCTAAAAAGCTCAATCCCAATGCGGCGATTGCCAATATTAAAGACTTAAAAATTGAGCGCGCAAGAGACCAAAGTAATAACAAGCCAGATAGCAAACCAGCCAAAAAAATATTTGGCAT
>JBKJRD010000005.1:0-8911 GCA_046594885.1 Methylotenera sp.
TAAGTGAATACTTTTAAATGCTTAAAATTGTGCTGGATAAAATATTTTACTTGTCAAGATTCTAGTTTTTCACGTATAATCCGCGCCTTTCTGCATAACCTTTTCTATTAAAGAGAATTATAGCTATGGTAGTGATTCGTTTATCTCGTGGTGGTTCTAAAAAGAGCCCATTTTACAATGTTGTAGTGGCAGATTCACGCAATCGTCGTGATGGTCGTTTTATTGAGCGCGTTGGTTTTTATAACCCATCTGCCAAAGCAAATGCAGAAGCGTTACGCATTGATGCTGGCCGCGTTACATTTTGGACTGGCAACGGCGCACAAATGTCTGACACCGTTGCGCGTTTAGTTAAAACGCACGCAAAAGGCCCAGAAGCGGCAATTGCGGCCAAAGCTAAAGATGCAGCAAAAGCCGACGCATCAAAAGCAAAAGCTGTTGCATTAGAAGCTGAAAAAGCAAAAGCCGCCGCAGATGCTGCGAAAGCAAAAGCGGATGAAAAAGCTGCAGCTGAAGCCGCCAAGCTAGCAGAAGAAAATGTAGCAGCAGATGCTGCAAAAGTAGCTGAAGCAGCTGAAGCGCCTGCAGAAACACCAGCAGCTGACGCTTAATAGGCTGCTAGTTGTTTGGAGGCTGGCTGCTTAAAGCAGACTTAAGCAATGAGTTTAGTTGTAACTGAATCAGCAACAAATAATCCGCCAAATAATTTGGTTGTCATGGGGCGCATCGTTGCGCCCTACGGCGTTTTTGGCTGGCTAAAAGTGCTGCCCGATACTGAAACGCTAGATAGTTTATTTGATTACGATACTTGGTGGATTGGTAAAGACGGTAATTGGCAAGAATTAAGCGTTAAAGAGGCCAAAATACATAACGATGTCTTGGTGGTGAAGTTGCAAGGTGTTGATGACCGAGATGCGGCATTTGCTTGCAAAGGTAAACAGGTAGCAGTGCCGCGAGATGCGCTACCAAAAGCCGCAGATAATGAATATTATTGGTCTGATTTAATCGGATTAACGGTTAAAAATCAGCAAGAAGTCGTTTTTGGGCAAATCAGCGATGTGTTTGCGACAGGCGCAAATGATGTGATTGTGGTGAATGGCGGTGAATTGAATAGTGAGCCAGAACGCTTGATTCCTTTTACGCCGCAAGTAATTGTAGAGGTTGATTTGGTTGCAAAAACCATGTTGGTGGATTGGGATGCGGATTTCTAGAACTTAACACTTCT
Source organism: Methylotenera sp. (assembly GCA_046594885.1). Taxonomy (GTDB): domain Bacteria; phylum Pseudomonadota; class Gammaproteobacteria; order Burkholderiales; family Methylophilaceae; genus Methylotenera_A. The sequence continues at coordinate 1,223 of JBKJRD010000005.1, forward strand.
GAAACCTCAAAAATGCGCTTTGATGTGATTAGTTTGTTTCCTGAAATGTTTGATGCCATTACAAAGTTTGGCATTACATCAAGGGCAATAGAACGAAAAATTTATAGCATAAGTGTGATTAATCCGCGCGACTTTACGCAGGATAAGCACAAAACCGTGGATGACAGACCCTACGGCGGCGGGCCTGGCATGGTGATGCTGGCCGAGCCGCTGGCAAAATCGATTGATTTGGCGAAAAAAAATCAATCCAATTTGGGTGTTAAGTCGCATGTGATTCATTTATCGCCACGTGGTGTGCCGTTAAATCATCAAAAAGTGATGCAGTTAAGCCAAAAACAAGGTTTGATATTGGTGGCGAGTCGTTATGAAGGTGTCGATGAGCGTCTGTTAAGCGCGCTGGCAGAAAATGAATCAGAGTTTGAAGAAATATCAATTGGCGACTATGTATTAAGTGGCGGCGAACTACCTGCCATGGCGTTAATAGATGCAGTGGTGAGGCAATTGCCAGGTGTGTTGGGCGATGCAGATTCGGCAATAGAAGATTCATTTGTAAACGGTTTGCTGGATTATCCACATTACACGCGGCCAGAGGACTTGTATTTAGAAAACATGGAGAATCAAAAGGTGCCAGACGTATTATTGTCTGGCAACCATAAAAAGATTAGAGAATGGCGATTAAAACAATCGTTGTTGCTAACAAGGGCGAAACGCCCTGATTTATTGGCCGCAAGGTCGTTGACGAGAGAGGAAGCTCGGCTGCTTGGTGAAATAGAGCAGGAACAAGCTTCTTTACAATTAAAAGGAACGTAAAGGAACCCCGTAAGGGAAGAAAAGGAAATATAGCATGGCAGATATTATTAAAATGTTAGAAACGGAAGAAATTGCGCGTTTAGGTAAAACCATTCCGACTTTCGCACCAGGCGATACCGTAGTAATTGGAGTAAACGTGGTTGAAGGTACACGTAAGCGTGTGCAGGCTTATGAAGGCGTTGTGATCGCAATTCGCAATCGTGGCCTTAACTCATCATTTATCGTGCGTAAAATCTCATCTGGTGAAGGTGTAGAGCGTACATTCCAAACTTACTCACCACTAATCGCTTCGATTGAAGTGAAACGTCGTGGCGATGTTCGCCGTGCCAAACTGTACTATTTGCGTGAGCGTTCAGGTAAATCTGCGCGTATTAAAGAAAAATTAGTCATGCGTGAAAAAGAAATATTAGCGCCAGAAGCTAAAGCCTAAATCAGCAGAATAATCGCTGTATTTAGTCAAATTTTTTGGCTAAATATTGAAAGCCTTAAACAGTGAGAATTGTTTAAGGCTTTTTTATTAACTGTATTTTGGTGTTAAGTTACACTATTTAATTTTCTTTCATGGTTTTCGTTTGCTTTAGGATTATGGTTTAAGTTAAATTAACGTATGCGCAATAACAGTCTATCGCTAACAACAAAAAACAGACATCCATTACAGTATGATGCGATAGTCACCGCACCATTTGGCGCGGTAGGTGTTGCTATTCAGGGCGTGCAAGTCGCCATTGAATTGCTGCCTGCGCAACATGAAACCAAAGTTTCGCAACATAAATTAACCATGCAGGTGGCTCATCAAATTACCGCCTATTTTGCCAATGCGCATAACGATTTTAATTTACCCTTAATTTATTCAGGCACGCCGTTTCAACGCCGCGTGTGGCAAGCGATTAGCGCAATCCCTTGTGGGCGAGTGCTCACTTACACTGAAATCGCCCAGCAGATTGGTTCTGGTGCGCGTGCTGTAGCTAATGCTTGTGGTGCAAATCATTTGCCTTTGGTTATTCCTTGTCATCGCGTTGTGGCAAAAAATGGGCTAGGCGGATTTATGCGGGGCAGTAAACAAGGCGCTAAAATCAAAAAATGGTTGCTCAAGCATGAAGGCGTATCGATAAAATCTGCGCAAAAAACCAAATCTGCTCGATCAAAATCTGCCAAAAAAGGTGTTCCAGCTTGATAGACAGCGCTGCCAGTAATGACGCTGACCCACAGATTGACGGCATAAACCAAATTGATACCTTTATCGATCATCTTTGGCTAGAAGACGGTTTATCTAAAAACTCCTTAGAGAGTTATCGCGCCGATTTAAGCCAATTTAATGGCTGGCTTAATAAGCAGCAAATTGCATTGTTGAGTGTCAATCAAGCCAATATTCAGCACTATTTAGCGGTTAAGTTTCCGCACAGCAAACCGCGCAGCATCAGCCGATTAATTGCCAGCTTGCGGCGATTTTATCGTTATGCCTTGCGTGAGCATTTCATTAAAGAAGACCCAACGCTGCAAATCGAATCGCCCAAATTACCGCGCAGTTTGCCCAAAAGTTTAAATGAACAAGAAGTGACGGATTTACTAAACGCGCCTGATATTAACGAACCCATTGGCGTGCGCGATAGAGCGATGCTGGAATTGCTTTATGCCAGCGGCTTGCGCGTTTCAGAGCTGGTGACAGTTAAAGTAAACGAAGTGAGCACGCAAGATGGTGTGGTGCGCGTAACTGGCAAAGGCAGCAAAACGCGCTTGGTGCCCATGGGCGAAGAAGCGGCGGATTGGATTGATCAATATCTTAAATACGCGCGCCCAGAAATCTTGCAAAAGCGCCTTTGTGATGCGCTTTTTGTGACGAATCGTGCCGATATGATGACGCGCCAAGCGTTTTGGTATTTGATTAAACGTTACGCCTTAATTGCAGGCATTAACAAACATATGAGCCCGCATGTGTTGCGCCACGCATTTGCCACGCATTTCCTTAATCATGGCGCCGATTTACGCGTGGTGCAAATGTTATTAGGGCATTCGGATATTTCGACCACGCAGATTTATACGCATGTGGCGCGAGAGCGCTTAAAACAACTACACAGCACGCATCATCCGCGCGGTTAGGTGGGACTTAACACATAATCTACATCAATATTTTCAATAATTGTGGCTGCATTCCACGCATCCACAATTTCTTTGGCTTTTGCATAATCTACATCGGCGACATTCACAGTCACTAAACCAATCGCCTGAATTTCGCCCACACCACCTTGTAAATAATCACCAAATACGTAAGCGGGGATTTCTTGTTGTGCTAGCAAGTTCTTGATTAAATACGCTTCGATGCTATTGGATGCGTTATACACAACTATCATTTTTTGGGCTTTCTAATTTGTTAAGTTGCTTTTTCGCCTTTAGGCGAGATACTTTATTTTGCTTGTCCAAAATAAAGTATCCAAACAAAAAGACACCCCACACCACGGCCTTCGGCTACCCTGCGCTACTCATCAACAAAGGCGTTTGCGGAACTCGCGCTTTCAGCGCTCAAACAGTCCTCGACGAAATCCCCTTTATTAATTGCGTTGCTAGGCGTGGCGCAAGGGGAATAAAAGTTCGGCTAAGGTATAGGTATAGAGTTTATTTTTAGAATTTCTACTTCCCATATTTTTAAAGCCGAATCAATTATTTCAAGCGCATTTGCAATATATTCTTCATTTTGACTTTTAATTTTAGCTGTAGATGTAACTTTTTCAGTATCGTTAACTTTGATACTAATTGTGGAGGATTCCACGGTTAATGATTTTACCGAGGTGCCTGGTATTCTAAATTCAACTTCGCTGAGAAATGCATATTTTCCTGAGCGACTTTTATTGAGAGTGCCATGTTTAGATCGATTGGCAATATCTGAAATCAATTGCAAAGACAAGTTCTTATCTACAATACTTTCAACATCTTTAGGATTTAAGTTTAATTTTATATATGAGTTTTTTATGTAATCTTTTATAGACCATACCCAAATAATAATACTAAGTAACTCGTCTTGAAATTGCTCAGGTGATTTTAGTCCAAGCACATTATAAGTATGTATGGAGCCATCTATTAAATGCGACTGATTAAATCCAGTATGCGATTTGGTTTCTAAGACTTCATTGATACGTTGTATACGCTTCCAAATATCTTGTAATTTTTCCATTTTTTTATAATCTTAAGAGTCTAAATTTCTCTCAATTACTACCCCCAAAGCCTTCAATCCCGGCAATATCGCTGGTTTAGCCACTTTTACTTTCACACTTAACACTTTAAATTCACTTAAAATCAATTGTCCAACATGTTCGGCTAACGCTTCTACCAATTTAAAGCTGTTTTGGTTTAATGTTTCACGTATGCGCGTAACAACTGCGCCGTAATCAATCGTATCTTCAATTGCATCACTTTTGCAGGCTTTGCTTAAATCGTAGCCAATTTCAATATCCAGAATAATCGTTTGCGCGACCATGCGCTCCCAAGCGGGTACGCCGAGTTTAGTTTGCACTTTTACTTGCTCTAAAAATATGGTGTCCATGATTTTTACGATGGTTTAGAATTGTGGTGATTAAATTCTAACTGATTATGAAGGCTTAAAGGTATCTCAAAAAATGCAGATTTTTAAATCAGACAAGGCGCGAACCAATAAAATTTGCGCGCATATAAGTGATATGTCAGCACATTTTTTTGGTGAGTAACGCGGTATGATGACGAAATATGCTTTTTTAGAGATGGCTTTATGAATGAGTTGGGTTTTATTCCTGTCACCCTTGTGCCCATCATTTGGATTGTGGCGGCTTATTTAATCGGTTCTATTGCGTTTGGCATTGTAGTCAGCAAATTATTTGGCCTGCCCGACCCGCGCACGGTTGGCAGCGGCAATATTGGCGCCACCAACGTTGCACGTAGCGGACAAAAATTGCCCGCCATTTTAACGTTGTTGGGTGATGCCTTTAAAGGTTGGCTGCCTGTTTGGTTGGCTTTGCAATCGGGTATGTTGATGTGGGTGGTGGCGTGCGTTGGTTTAGCGGTTTTTTTTGGGCATTTATTCCCGATTTTTCACCGCTTTAAAGGCGGCAAAGGTGTGGCAACTGCGCTGGGCGTAATGTTGGCAATCTCGTTAATGCTGGGTTTGGCGGCTTTAATCACGTGGGCAATCGTATTTGCAATCTCTCGCTATTCTTCATTGGCGGCGATTATTGCGGCGCTTTTATCGCCGTTATACGCTTGGGCTTTATTGCCGTATAAAGATTATGTGATGATGATGTTGGTGATTGCCGTGTTGCTGGTTTGGAGACATAGAAGCAATATTGAAAAATTGCTGGCAGGTACTGAATCAGGCTTTGGAAAAAATAAAACTTAAGCATTATTATTGGTTAAGTTTTATAGCGCTTGCCTCTATGGTGCTTGTAATTCGGCTAAATCCCATCTCGGTTTAACGCTAACGCTATAATTTTGTATTGCGTTAGTTGATTCTTGTTGCGCTAACCGCATCGCGCCCGCGAACGCAATCATCGCGCCGTTATCGGTGCAAAATTCCAAACGCGGATAGCTTACTTTGCATAATTTTCGCTCGGTCGCGGCATTCAAACGCTCACGCAATCTTGTATTCGCACCCACACCACCAGAAACCACTAAATTATCCAAACCCGTTTCGCGCAATGCGCTCATGCATTTAGTGGTGAGAATTTCGGTGACCGCTTCTTGAAACTCCCACGCAATATCCGCCTTAATGCTATCGGTGAGCGGATGATTATGATTGGCTAAAGTGAGTACCGCTGTTTTTAATCCGCTAAAACTAAAATTTAAATCTTTGCTATTGAGCATCGGTCTTGGCAATGTAAACTGTGCTTTGCCCAAAGTAGCAAGCTTTGCCAATGCAGGGCCGCCAGGATAACCCAAGCCTAGCAATTTAGCTGTTTTATCGAAAGCTTCGCCCGCCGCGTCATCTAATGTATCGCCTAATAATGTATATTGCCCAATGCCATCAACGCGCATTAATTGACTATGGCCGCCAGAAACCAGTAGCGCCACAAATGGAAATTGCGGCGGATTGTCTTCTAATAATGGCGCCAATAAATGGCCTTCTAAATGATGCACGCCCACGCTGGGAATATTGAGCGCAAAAGCCAGCGATTGTGCAATGCTAGTGCCAACTAACAATGCGCCTGCTAAACCCGGGCCTTGCGTGTAAGCGATGCCATCTACATCAGCCAATGTTTTGTTTGCCTGTTTTAACGCCATTTCAGTTAATGGTAACGCACGTCGAATATGGTCGCGTGAGGCAAGCTCTGGCACCACGCCACCAAATTCGGCATGCATGGCCACTTGTGAATGTAGCGCATGCGCTAATAAACCGTGTTGTGTATCGTAAAGCGCAACACCCGTTTCGTCGCATGATGATTCAAAGCCTAAAACCAACAAATGATGACTCCAAAAAGATTTAAGTGAATAAATGATGAAAAATGATTGTACTTAACGCTTTTTTAAGCACAAAAAACATAAAGTAATTGAATAAAAGCAATTATACGATTAAAATGGTGGACTTTTCTTGAGTTTCTAAAACAGAAGCTTAAGTGTTTTTTGAAGTTATTGCCGATAAGAGAGAATGAATGTCTAGTGTACGTGTAAAAGAAAATGAGCCGTTTGACGTTGCATTACGCCGTTTTAAACGCCTAATTGAAAAAACAGGTTTGTTAAACGACCTTCGCGCCCGCGAATTTTACGAAAAACCAACTTGGGAACGTAAACGTAAAGCGGCTGCCGCGGTTAAGCGTCAATATCGTCGCTTACGCAATCAAACATTGCCAGCAAAACTGTACTAAAGTCAGTTTTAAACTGTTGTTTTAATTAGTATGGCTGAAAATAATATAGTAGATAGTACCGTCGCTGACAACGCGGCGAATGAAGTGCCTGCATTTTTGCATATTGCGGATCGATTCATAGCGCTGGCCAATGCGCAAGCGCAAGAGGGCGATTTATCAACAGCGAGTGCAGGTTTTTTATATGCAAACGCACGCTTTACTGCTTTTTTAGTGGCTTCTCAATGCGGAACTGCTGAGGCGCTTGAAGCAGAAAAAGCCGCCGCTATTGAATACTTCGTGAATCAATACGCGCAAGCGCTCACCAGCAATATTACCGATTATCAAAAAAACTTTGCGCAATACTTCAATAAGTAAGCATTGATGACCTTAAAAGTTCAGGTTTCTGAAGACATGAAAACCGCTATGCGCGCGAAAGATAGCGTGCGCTTGGGCGCAATTAGATTGTTATTATCTGCCATTAAACAGCGTGAAGTTGATGAACGCATTGAATTAACCGATATGGATGTGATTGCGGTCATCGAAAAAATGCTCAAACAACGTCGCGATTCGATTGCCGCGTTTGAATCTGCCAACAGAACTGATTTGGCCGATATTGAAAAGTTTGAAGTAACGGTATTGCAAACCTACCTGCCGCAGCAACTGTCAGAAGATGAAATTAAAGTCATTTTAGATCAAGTTGTTGTTGATACAGGTGCTCAAGGTGTTAAGGATATGGGTAAAGTGATGGCGGCGATTAAGCCATTGATTGCTGGTAAAGCCGACATGGGCAAAATATCGGGATTAATTAAAGCGCGATTGGCTTAAACATAAAGTGAAGAAAAAACTAAAGGAGCATTAGCTCCTTTTTTGTTTTCTCATTTTATTTTTCTAAATTGAGCTAAAATTATTCAGTCTATTTATCGGTTAACTTTATTAACAAAGATTAGTAACGGCGCGCTTATATTTTGATTCCTGAGAGCTTTATTCAAGATTTACTCAATCGCGTCGACATTGTTGATGTGATCGATAAAAGCGTGCCACTCAAAAAAGTGGGTGCCAATTATTCTGCCTGTTGCCC
>JBKJRD010000007.1:0-3799 GCA_046594885.1 Methylotenera sp.
AAGCTTGGCTATTCAGAAGAGTTTATCAACATGTGGGCGTTTTACTTATGCTATTGCGAAGGCGGCTTCGCAGAGCGCGCGCTAGGTGATGTACATTTGCTGCTAGCCAAACCTGAGAATCGCAGAGCTGCGCTGTAACAGCGCCTATTTTACTAATTAATTAGCTTCTAATTTTTCTACCTCTTGAACATTGTTGGACTAAGTAGATTGGAATAGCTCTTTTTAAATTTCCCCAGACTTTCTCAAACGCAATGCATTGGTAATCACCGATACTGAACTTAAACTCATGGCTAACGCGGCAATCATGGGTGATAGTAGCCAGCCAGTAAATGGGTAAAGCACCCCAGCAGCCAACGGCACGCCTAGCGCGTTATAAAGGAATGCAAAGCCTAAGTTTTGTTTCATATTGGCAATGGTATCTTCAGAAATGGCTCGCGCTTGCGCAATACCACGCAAGTCTCCTTTAACGAGTGTGACTTGTGCACTATTCATTGCAACATCTGTACCCGTACCCATTGCCACACCCACATCCGCTTTGGCTAACGCAGGCGCATCATTAATACCATCTCCTGCCATTGCCACAATGCGGCCTTCACGTTGTAACTTATCTACCAGTGCAAGTTTGTCAGCAGGTTTGACTTCTCCATAAAATTCATCAATACCTAAATTAGTAGCCACTGATTTTGCTGTAATCAGACCATCTCCTGTAGCCATGATTACGCGCATACCTGATGCTTTTAACGTGGTTAATGCTTCAACTGAGCTTTCTTTGATTGGATCTGAGACGGATAACAAACCTGCTAGTTGACCATCTACTGCTAGATACATCACACTTGCGCCTGTTGCACGTAATTCATCTGCCTGTACTTTTAACAATTCAATGTGCACATTAAGCTGCGTCATTAGCGCAGTATTACCTAGCGCCAGTTGTTTATGATTAACACTACCTCTCACACCAATACCCGTATTGGATTCAAAGCCTTCTACTTTATCAATCACCAAACCTTTTTCACGTGCCGCATTTACAATAGCATCAGCTAATGGGTGCTCACTCCCTTGGTCAAGACTGGCTGCTAAGCGTAGAACTTCGTCTTCGCTATAGCCTGACACAGCTACAGCGAGATTAAAGCGCGGTTTTCCTTCAGTTAGCGTACCCGTTTTGTCTACAATTAAAGTATTCACTTTGCGGAAGTTTTCAATGGCAGCCGCATCACGGAAAAGAATGCCTTGCGTTGCAGCTTTACCTGTAGCGACCATAATGGACATAGGCGTAGCTAAACCAAGCGCACAAGGACAGGCAATGATAAGCACAGCGACTGCGTTAATTAAACCAAATACCCAACTCTGCTCTGGTCCAAACAAACCCCAAACAAAGAAAGTAATGAGCGCAATGCTAACGACCGTCACTACAAAATAGCCCGCCACTTGATCAGCCATACGTTGCATAGGTGCTCTAGAGCGCTGGGCTTGGATGACCATCTGCACGATACTGGCCAATACGGTTTGCGAACCTACTTTTTCTGATCGCATGACTAATGCGCCATTAGTATTTAATGTGGCGCCAAAAAGCTTATCCCCAATACCTTTTGTGACCGGCATCGGCTCACCTGTGAGCATGGATTCATCCACAGCGCTACCACCCTCAGTCACAACGCCATCAACAGGGATTTTTTCACCCGGACGTACCCGTAACATGTCACCAATATGCACATGTGTGAGAGGCACATCCTCCTCAATGCCATCTGCATTAATTCTACGAGCAGTTTTAGGTGATAAACCAAGCAAGGATTTAATGGCAGCTGAAGTTTGTGAGCGTGCTTTAAGCTCTAGAATTTGACCAAGTAATGTAAGTGAAATAATGACCGCCGCAGCTTCAAAATAGACGGCTACACGACCCATTGCCATAAACGATGCAGGGAATACGTTTGGCACAACCGTAGCCACAACGCTATAAATAAATGCTGCTGCAGTGCCCAATCCTATTAATGTCCACATATTCGGGCTGCGATTCATTATTGACTGAAAACCGCGTTCAAAAAATGGCCAACCTGCCCATAACACAATAGGTAGCGACAGCACGAGTTCAATCCAGCTTTGCGTGGCCATTTCAAACCATTGCAAACGGTGTCCGACCATAGCTAAGAAGGTGACAATGATGGTAAGTGGTAGCGTCCAAGTGAAACGTCTTTTAAAGTCCAGTAGCTCAGGACTCTCGCTATCTTCTAAACTAGGCATTTCTAGCTCTAGTGCCATGCCGCATTTAGGGCAAGCCCCAGCATGGTCTTGTCGAATCTCTGGGTGCATTGGACAGGTGTAAATTGACCCTATAGGCACAGGTTCGGATTGTATAGATCGCGCTGCTTGTGGCGTGTTGACAGTACTTGAATCTTTATCCATAAACTTCGCTGGATTGGCCACAAATTTTGTTTTGCAACCACCGCTACAAAAGTACACTGGCTTACCTTTGTAATTGAACACATGTGGCGATTTTGCTGTAACGTTCATGCCACACACTGGATCTTTCAAGGCTTGCAACTCTTGGTTTTCATTTACCATGATTGACTTTCCTATGTAAAAATTAATCTTTTAGAAATAAAAAACAAGCATTAGTGGACATTAAGTATAACTTTTGCATTTGAATATCTTTATTAGCAATCTTACTACCTGGATAATTCAGACATAAGCTTTCAAAAATCCTAATTCTAACTTTTAATATCAAGGACCACTTTAGTATTGAGTGACATTAGTCTGCTTTTTCTAAATTTTTAATTAAAGCTTTCATTTCTGCAATTTCTCTTTTTTGGGCATCAATAATGCCATTGGCTAACATTCTCACTCTTGGATCGGTGATATTGGCACGTTCACTGGTTAAAATTGCAATTGAATGATGCGGAATCATAGCGCTCATCCAAGAAACGTCTTCAATCGTAGCTTGGCTTCTCACTAACCAAAGCGACAAACTAAAAACAATGATACTGCCTAAATATATTGCTTTATTCATTGTTTTATTTGAATACATCTTTGACATAAAGGCCAGCATGATAATAGCCATGACAGCACCCATCAAAATTGCCATATATGCACGGGTTTCACTAAAAAAGATATGGTTGAGCTCATAAGTGTTTAAGTACATAAGCCCAAACATAACGACCGTTGAAGTCACAATCATTAATCCATATTTGATATAGTCACTCATCATTGCTCCTGATTTGTTAGTCATAAAATTGATGCCTTGTCATTTTGAGGTTTAAGAAACTATCCGCAACAGCCTTTGCCTTGAGCTTGCTGATTAGTATTTAATATATCTACGCCATAACCAGCTTTTATTACCGCTGATTTTAATTGTTCAGGTGAGGTTAACTTTTCGTCGTATTGTACTGTTGCTTGACTGTCGGATAAAGAAACATTGACATCAGCAACTCCATTTACTGCCTTAAGCGCTTTTGTAACACTATTTGTACAGCCGCCACAGGTCATACCTGCTACTCTAAATTGTGCTGTTTGCATGGTGAAATTCCTTTTAAGATTTAAAAATATAATTGTTTATAGATTAACTAGTGTTCCTTGTGCATAGTCTGTTCGGCAACACACTTATTTAAGCATATAGGTTTATTGTTATCGATGTTAGCGAAATGAGTTTTTGAATTCCCAATCCGCTAGAATCTTTATTGAATCAATGCCCAGCGTGTCCAGTAGGTTTGCGTACAGACAATTCCATACCACCATCTGGAACAACCATTTCTGATCTCTCTACTGGTGGTAAATCGTTCATCACTTCACGTGCAACAGTGCCCTTAGG
>JBKJRD010000084.1:0-12481 GCA_046594885.1 Methylotenera sp.
ACAGAGGCAATCGTGCCTTCAATCAATTTTAACAAGGCTTGCTGAACGCCCTCGCCCGACACGTCACGGGTAATGGAAGGATTATCGGATTTGCGTGAAATCTTGTCGACTTCATCAATATAGACGATTCCGCGCTGGGCTTTTTCAACATCGTAGTCACACTTTTGCAACAACTTTTGCATAATGTTTTCAACATCTTCACCTACATAACCCGCTTCAGTTAAGGTGGTGGCATCTGCCATCACAAACGGCACGTCTAACATACGTGCCAATGTTTGCGCTAATAAAGTTTTGCCTGAACCAGTTGGGCCAATCAATAAAATATTGCTTTTTTGAATTTCAACATCGTCTTGACTGGTATTTTTTGTGCTTGTATTTTGTGAAATATGATTATGACCAAGGCGTTTATAGTGGTTATAAACAGCCACTGATAAATTCTTTTTAGCTCGCGTTTGGCCAATCACATACTGATCTAAAATCGCACAAATTTCTTGTGGCGTAGGTAACGATTTATCAGTCGATTTAATATCGCTTAAGCTTTGCACTTCTTCTTTAATGATGTCGTTGCATAAATCCACGCACTCATCACAAATAAATACAGACGGGCCAGCGATGAGCTTTTTCACTTCATGCTGGCTTTTGCCGCAAAAAGAGCAATAGAGTAATTTTTCACCTTCGGCTTTATTCGCCATTCAACATCCTTAATTCAACAGACTTAACACTTTATTTTTACTAAAAATCGATCTAAGCGGCTGGTGCGCGCGTTTCAATCACTTTATCTATCATGCCATAATCCACTGATTGTTCTGCGCTCATAAAATTATCACGCTCAGTATCGCGGTCAATCTCTTCCGTCGTTCTGCCCGTATGGCGCGCCAGAATACCATTCAGTTTGCCACGCAAATACATAATTTCTTTGGCATGAATCTGAATATCAGTAGATTGCCCCTGAAAACCACCTGACGGCTGATGAATCATCACCCGAGAATTAGGCAAGCTAAAGCGCTTGCCTTTAGCGCCAGAAGCCAGCAGAAACGCACCCATACTGGCGGCTTGGCCAATACATAGCGTGCTGACATCAGGCTTAATGAATTGCATGGTGTCATAAATCGACATGCCCGCCGTGACAGAACCACCCGGTGAATTAATGTATAGCGAAATATCTTTATCAGGGTTTTCTGCTTCAAGAAACAGCAATTGAGCAACCACTAAGTTAGCAGTCATATCATTAACTGGGCCGACCAGAAAAATCACGCGTTCTTTTAATAAGCGCGAATAAATATCGTAAGAACGCTCACCACGGCCGCTTTGTTCTACCACCATTGGGATTAAACCCAAACCTTGTGGCTCAAAATTATGACTATTATTCACTTTGAAATCACTGATATTATTGAACATACTATTGGATAATCCTAATTTAAACTGCGGTATTAAATTGATAGACTCTATTGGCCAGCCATTAATTCATCAAACTTAATTTTTTTGGCACTCACTTTTGCTTTATCTAATACCCAATTCACCACATTTTCTTCTGTTGCAAGCGCTGCTGGCTCATCTAAGCGTTTCACATCGGCGTAATACCAACTGACCAACTCACTAGGCTTTTCGTAGCTTTGCGCAAATGTATCCACCATGCCACGCACTTGATCGGCAGAAGCTTGCAAATTATTAGCGTTAACCAGCTCGCTTAAAATTAAACGCAGCGCAGTGCTGCGTTTGGCTTGCTCTTCAAACATGGCGGATTCTAATTTAATCGCTTTCGGATCCATACCGCGCTGTTGCAGGTTTTGTGCCGTTTGCTGCATCATGCGATTAACTTCGGCATTCACCAAAGCTTTTGGCGTTTCAATTTTAGAGTCTTCAACCAAGGCCTGAAACACTTGCTCCTTAACGCGCGCTTTGATGCGTTTTTCCACTTCCTGCTCAAGGCTGGCTTTGATTTCGGCTTGCATTTTCTTCACATCACCATCATCAATGCCCAAACTTTTTGCAAAATCCGCATCAATTTTTGGCAAAACTGGTTGTGAAACTTGGTTATAAGTGACTGAGTAGCTAACTGTTTTACCCGCTAATTGTGCAGGGTTATGGTCTGCAGGATAAGTAATCTCAAAGGTTTTATCGCTACCAGCTTTGCCGCCAGCTAAATGGTCATCAAATTCGGCAATGCGGCCTGCTTCGCCCAATACTAAATCAATGCCTTTTTCGCCCGTGCTCTCTATTTGCTCACCGTCAATGCTTGCAGTCAAAATCACGTGGATTTGATCGCCTTTTTTGGCGGCACGTTTTACAGGTTCATAAGTGACGCGCTGTTTTACCAATACATCTAATGTTTTTTCGACATCAGCTTCTGCTACTTCTAATGCTGGTTTTTCAATTTTTAACTTGCTTAAATCGTTTAACTTAACCTCTGGAAACACCTCAAAAGTAGCGGTGTATTCAAAATCCGTCGCGGCTTCTGCAAATGGTTTGTGCTCAATATTCGGAAAGCCCGCCACACGCAGTTTATTTTTTTCAACCGCATCACCAAAACTGGTTTCTACCGCTTTTGAATACACTTCATCGCGCACTTGATCACCATAATGCTGATTCACCAAACCAATTGGCTCTTTGCCAGGCCTAAAGCCTGAAAACTTAGCAGTACGAGAAATTTGAGTCAGCCTTTGTTTAATCTGGCCTTCAAGCGGTGCTAACGGTAATTTAACCGTGATGCGACGTTCTAAGTTGCTGATTGTTTCGATCGATGCTGCCATGTTGCAATTCCTGTAAAAGTGTCACTTAAAATGCATTAAGTAACGATTAATAGTAAAAATAAGCTTTAAATTAGCAATTTATTTTCATGTAAACTCAAGCTTGATTCATTTGATAAATCTAACCAATTAAGTAAGACTTAACAATTGTTGAGGGTTCAAAATTAGCTTTGAAATATATCACAAACCAGGTTTGAAATAAACGATTTTTATATGTGTGAACCGCTGCAAATTAGGTAGGTGCTTGTAAGGCAATGATGCGTTTGCTTCGTTAAAAACACGATTTAATCTAGACAAAACGACTTAAATATTAACTTAACACAACGATTGCTTCAATTTCTACCAACACGTCGCGCGGCAATTTAGCCACTTGAACGGTGGAGCGCGCTGGCGTGTGTGTGCCAAATGCTTCGCCATAAACACGGTTCATTGCTGCAAAATCCTCTAAATTTTTTAAAAAAACGGTGGTTTTAACCACTTGGTTTAACCCAGCACCTGCCGCTTCAATCACCGCTTTTAAATTGTTTAATACTTGTGTGGTTTGCACCACAATATCGCCATCATTCAGGCTGCCATCGGGACGTAGCGCAATTTGGCCAGACGTAAACAATAAATTGCCCGCAGCCACGGCTTGTGAATAAGGGCCGATAGCGGCTGGCGCGTGGGGTGTATGAATCACTTGCATGTTAAAACCTTTTTTGAGTCAATTATGGGGTTAAGTTTAGTTGTATCTAAGTCATGGTCAAGAGTAGTGGAATTGTACCCGCTTCACGTTGCAAAACAATTCGTAAGCAATTGTGCCTGCTGAATTTGCAACCGCATTTGCTGAGACTTGATCGCCCCACAACTCTACTGAGCTGCCGACTTGTGCGGAAGCTAAATCCGTTAAATCAACCATCAACATATCCATCGATACGCGGCCAATAACACGCGTCATTTGGCCGTCTACCGCCACTGGTGCATCAATCGCAGCGCGCGGATAACCATCGGCATAGCCGCAAGCTACCACGCCTACAAGCGTATCGCGCGTTGCTGTAAAAATGCTGCCGTAGCCAATTGATTCACCTTGCTGAATATTTTGTATTGCGATAATTTGGGCAGTTAACTGCATTACTGGCAATAAAAACTGTGTTTGAATTGAGCTTGGCACATTGGCATGAATAGGATGCGCGCCATACAGCATAATGCCTGGGCGCGACCAATGTTTTTGCTGATATTGCGTCAATATTTGCGGCCAGCCAAGGATGGTAGCCGAGTTAGCCAGACTCACTTGATTTAACGCAGCACCCATTGTCGCTTGCATCGTTTGTTCAAATAGCGCAAGTTGCTGCAAAGTATGACTTGAATTTAAATTATCCGCGTTGGCAAAATGCGTCATGTGCACAATTTTTGCCACATTTTTGTGCTGATTCAACTGCTTAAAAGCGCTGATATACTGCGCTGGCGACATGCCAAGCCTGTGCATGCCAGAATCCAGTTTAAGCCAGACAATTAGTGGTTTAGCCAGCTTAATCGCCAATAATTGATCGACTTGCCATTGCGCATGCAGCACCAAGCATAAATCGTTAGCGACAATCTCAACCAACTCACGCGCTTCAAAAAAACCTTGTAGCAGCAAAATTGGGTTTTGAATACCAGCTTGACGCAACGCGAGCGCTTCTTCTAAACAGGCTACAGCAAATCCATCCGCCTCATTTGCAATGGCTTTTGCACACTGAACGGCACCATGACCGTAAGCATTCGCTTTTACAACCGCTAAGGCATAACCACCCTGTTGTTTAGCAACACGGTAATTATGCCTAAACGCATCTAAGCGAATATGAGCAATAGCGGGACGTAACATGGTATGCTGGTTAAATAATAAAGGTGGTTTTTAAATCAGAAAATAAGCTTTGCATCATAACGCAGATTATTGACTAAGGCATTAAATACGCACTTGGCTTATGTGCAACATGCAAACTTAACCCATATTTTAGGAGGATTTTTGAAGTTTTTGATGGGTTAACTTTTTGCTGTTAACCACTTTGTAAATATAGACCAGTTTAAACATCAACCAGTGGTGCGAAAGGAGAGACTCGAACTCTCACGCCTTGCGGCGCTGGAACCTAAATCCAGTGCGTCTACCAATTCCGCCACTCTCGCAGGTGATTCCGAACAGCTGATTCAGCGATGCCAAATCAATAAGATGCGTATTGTATCTTAATTTAATCTAATTTGATAAGCGAAAGTGTTTGTAATAAGACAAATATGATAGCGATGCGCATAAGTTGATTGACAAGCAAGCACAACAGATTGCAAGATGGTGGTTAATTGACAAGAAAGTAAGCGATATGCAAAATTTACCCCACTCAGCCGAAAACAATATGTTGCGCGCTGAACTTGAATTACTGATGAAAGAACGTGAGATATTATTGATTGTTGCAGGCGCTGCAACAGGCTTGATTGCTGAACTCAATACGCACGATTTGCCCATTCGCACAGTAGAAGCGGCTGATTTATTAGCCACCACCATTAACAAACTTTCAGAAGAAACCTTGCAAGACGCGTTAGGTTCCGTGCACGCCACTATTGACGCTTAGGGTTTAGGCTTGGCATTTATGTCTGGATAACAACTTGTTTAACGCGCGCGTTTAATTATTTCGCTTCTGTTTTAAATTGCTTCAATGATGAAAACCATGCACAAAATTCAGCTTATTGGCATGCTGCTCTTTTTTTGTGGCTTGGTTATTGGTTGCGCAAAAGAAAAATACGTGGCTAAACCGCTGGATGCACAAACTGTTAGCAGTAAGATTTTAAATAAAAGCTTTTCAGACCCAGAGTTCAAGCACTATCTGCTTAAACAAGGTTATCAGCCGTCAGATTTGCCCTTTCAACAATGGGGTTTGAATGAATTTACCTACGCGGCGCTATATTTTAATCCACAATTAGATGTTGCAAAAGCACAGTTAGCGCTGGCAAATACCGCCATCACAACGGCTAACTTAAGATTAAACCCTGCGGTTAATGCAACCACCGCGCGCAGTGACCGCGCCAATAATGATATCAATCCATGGGCTTTTGGTTTAGATGTAGCCATTCCAATTGAAACCAATAACAAGCGCCAAATTCGGGTAGAAGAAGCAATGCAGTTGCGCGATGTGGCGCACATGACAGTTGCCGAAACGGGCTGGTTGTTGCGCAGCCAAATTGCCAAAGATTTAATCGCTTATCATGAAAATTTAGCCGCCCAACAGGCGTTAAGTCATGAGCTTGAAACGCACAGTAGCATTATCAATATGCTCGAAAAGCGGGTGCAACTGGGTTTACTCGCCAGCACACCATTGAGTGACGCCAAGCTGCTACGGCAAAAAACACAAGCCGCAGCTAACACATTAGCGGCACAACTCAATACCATTCGCGCCGCTTTGGCCACTAGCATTGGTATCGACCTTGCACAATTCAATGCGATTTCAATTAAACCGCTTCTTATCGATACGGTGTTGAATCAACAATCTGCATTACTTAACACCTCAGAACAGTTAAAAAACCTGCAACAAAACGCGCTGCTTAACCGTTTGGATATTCGACGCAGCTTAGCGAAATATGCGGCGGCTGAAGCCAGAAT
This sequence comes from Methylotenera sp., assembly GCA_046594885.1. Lineage (GTDB taxonomy): Bacteria > Pseudomonadota > Gammaproteobacteria > Burkholderiales > Methylophilaceae > Methylotenera_A. The sequence goes on from JBKJRD010000084.1 coordinate 6,352, forward strand.
TAAATTAGAGGTTGCCAAGCAAACACCTGATATTGTGCTCACTCCAGGCTATATATTTGAATTTGGCGACCGCATTTGGTCATTGGGTTTTAGTAGTTTGCTCAATCTACTCAATAAAAATCAAACGCTGATTGCTGAAGCAACCAATTTGCGCGAGATTGAAGGGGCGCAATTTGAAGTGTTGCAAAGTAGCGTGATTGGCAATTTAAACTTGGCTTATGCGCATTACCAAGCCAGTTTAGCGCAAATTAATCAAACGCAAACGCAACTGGCTTTAGAGGCCGAATATCAGCAAACCTTGCAAAAACAATTAGCATCAGGCTTGGTCGATCGTTTATTTGTCACGCAAAATGCGTTATATCATTTGCTCACACAGCAACAATTAATTCGCTTAAAATTCAATAGCTTAAAAGCAGCGATTGCCATCGAAGACGTGATGCAGCGACCTTTATTAGATGGTGCAATGCCGCATCAATTGAATCAAACAGCAGGACTTAAGCCATGAATAAAAACGTAAATAAAAAACTGCCCATTGTGATTGGTTTGCAAGCTTTACTGATAGTGGTTTTATTTTGGATGTTGGTTTTTTACGGGCAAGATGAATACGAAGCTTTTCAAACTGAACGAGCAGAAGAAATTGAAAGTCCTAGTCGCGTCACTGAAAACAATGGCATCAATATGGTGACATTGCCGTTAGCAACGCAGCAAAATAGCGGTATTGGAACCGCAAAAATTGCCAGCACTACTTATCAAGGTGAGATTAAAAGTTTTGGCAATGTAATATCAATTGACAGCTTAATTCAAGCAAAAGCACAGTATTTAAGCTTACAGTCTAGTATTCAACTAGCCCGTGCTGGTAGCGCGCAAAAAACACAACAATATCAACGACTTAAAACACTTAACGCAGATGATAAAAATGTATCTGATTTAGCAGTACAAGAATCTTTAATCGGTGTAAACACCGACAATGCCAGTATTACCAGCGCTGAATTGCAGCTGAAGAATTTGCAAACCAGCCTGCAACTGCAATGGGGCAAAGAGCTGGCGAAAATAGCGTTTAGCGACAGCTTACCCACACATTTAGCGAACCTATTAAACAAGAATAGCGTATTGGTGCAGGTTAACCTGCCACTTAACACCTTGGCACCGCCCAAAAATTCAACAGTCACCATTACGCCGCTAAGCGATTCTTCGCAACCCATCAAGGCTATTTATGTGTCTGCCGCTACAACTAGCGATACTAACGGTTTAGGCAATACATTTTTTTACAGCGCACCTGCGAGCTTGTTGCGGATTGGCATGCGCGTGAATGTAGAATTAGAAGCGGCTGCCAGCGATGCTACCAATGGTGTGATCATTCCCAGCAACGCGGTGGTTTGGTATGCAGGCAAGTCGTGGGCTTATTTTAAAATTAAAGAAGACAATCATGCGATTAGCCAATTTATTCGCAAACCTGTTGCTACCGATACCGAAATTGATGCAGGTTGGTTTAATCAAGGCATTGAGGCAGGCACAGAAGTGGTGATTAGTGGCGCACAGTTGCTTTTATCAGAGGAGTTTAAGTATCTGATTAAAAACGAGAATGAGGATTAATTTAGCATGCTTCAATCCTTAAAACTACTGTTTTTGCACGAGCTAAATTAGCATGATGTCTGCAATCGTTCGTTTTTCAATCCGCTTTTATGGCGTGATTATCGGGCTTGCCACCTTGATGGTTTTTTATGGTTTATATAGCCTCACGCGCTCCAATCTGGATGTTTTTCCTGAGTTTTCACCCTCGCAAATTGTGATTCAAACTGAGTCCCCTGGCTTGTCAGCTGAGCTGGTTGAAACGCTGGTTACCCAGCCAATAGAAACCAGCATCGCAGGCACTGTTGGTGTGATTGATATGCGCTCACAATCGATCCCTGGCTTATCGATTGTGAATGTTTTTTTTGATGAAAAAGCTGATATCTACCGAAACCGCCAAGTGATTGCTGAGCGCTTAAGCACACTCACCAATCAAATCCCCAAAGGCATTACGCCCAATATCACCCCACTCACTTCTTCTGCCAGCACCGTGCTCGGTTTTGGTATCACCTCAAAACATCGTAGCCTAATGGAATTGCGCACGATTGTGGATTGGACGATTACACCGCATTTACTGGCGATTCCAGGCGTTGCAGATGTCAACGTGTTTGGTGGTGAAGTCAGGCAGTTTCAGGTACAGATTGATCCAGCCAAGTTAGTGCGCTATAAATTGAATGTAAATGACGTGTTAATTGCCGCGCAAAAAGCCACAGGCATCAGCGGCGCTGGATATATTCAAAACAGCAATCAGCGCATTATTGTCAATGTGGAAGGCCAGGCCACTACAGCAGCCACTTTAGCCAAAGCAACTCTGCTGCACCTAAACGGCCACACAATTCACTTAGGCGATATTGGCAATGTCGTTGAGGGCGCTGCGCCGTCTATTTCCGCGGCAGCCATTAATCAGGAAACAGGTATCTATTTATCAGTGCAAGGGCAATTAGGAGCCAATACGCACGCCGTCACGCAAGCGATTGAAGCGGCATTAAAAGAGCTTAAGCCTGCGCTCGTTGCCGAGCAAATCACTTTGCACGAAGGTTTATTTCGTCCTGCCAACTTTATTGAAACAGCGATTGAAGGTGTACGTACCGATATTTTAATTGGCTCTGTTTTAGTGATCACCATTTTATTTTTGTTTTTATTCAATGTGCGTACCGCATTTATTTCTGCTACCGCAATTCCTTTGTCACTGCTCACTGCAATTGTTGTCATGCATTATTTTGGTATCGGCCTCAATATTATGGTGTTAGGTGGCTTGGCAATTGCGCTAGGTGAAGTCGTTGATGATGCGATTATCGATACTGAAAATATTTTCAGGCGCTTGCGTGAAAACCGCTTACTGCCAACACCGCAACCCATTTATCAAGTCGTTTATCACGCTTCAATGGAAGTGCGCAGCTCGGTGGTTTACGCCACCATTATTGTCGCCTTAGTTTTTGTACCATTACTCACTTTAAGTGGTGTTGCCGGCAAACTATTTGCTCCACTTGGTTATGCTTATATTGCCGCCATTATGGCCTCATTAGTCGTCGCGCTCACACTCACGCCAGCACTTTGTTATTTGATGTTAGGTAAAGCAAATTTATCCAGCGAAGATTCACCCATGATTAAATTCATCAAACGTGGCTACGTTAAGTTGCTGTACAGAATTGAAAAGCATTATAAATTCATCTTGAGTTTAAGTTTTTTGTTAATTGCCATGGGCTTAAGCTTATTACCACTGTTTAAAACGCAATTTATACCTGCGCTGCACGAGGGGCATTTTATTATGCACATGACAGCGGTGCCCGGCACCTCAGAGACTGAATCGCTGCGTTTAGGTAAGCAAGTGAGCAAAATAATTGGGGATATAAAAGGGGTTAAGTCGGTGACACAATGGGTGGGCCGTGCGCAAAACGGGGCGGACACATTCGGCACGCATTACAGCGAATTTGAAATTGAAATCGGCACCTCATCTGGCGAAGAACAAGACCGTATTCTGGCTGATATTCGAGAAGAGTTAGCAGGTGATGCCGAAGATGCTGATAATGATGGAAAAGCTGAGATTGGTTTTGTGGGCGTTAATTTTGCTATCAATACTTTTTTAACTGAGCGTATTGAAGAAACCATTTCTGGCTATGCTGCTTCTACAGTGATTAATATTTTTGGTACCGATTTGGATGCGCTTGACCGTGATGCACAAAAAATCGCCAGTTTAGTTTCAAGCATTCAAGGCGCAGCTGAAGTGTTAGTGCAATCTCCGCCAGGTACGCCGCAAGCAGTGATTCGTCTGCGACCTGACGCATTATCGCGTTGGGGTCTACAACCAGTTGATGTGCTGAGCACGGTTCGTGTTGCGTATGAAGGTGTGCCGATTGGACAAATTTATTTAGGCAGCCGTGTGGTGGGTTTAAGTGTTGTACTAGAAAGTGAGGCGCGCGATGATATTGGCGATATTGGCAATATTCCGCTGTTTAACCCCGATGGAAAATTATTACATTTAAAAGATATCGCTTTTATCAGCCAAGAAAGTGGGCGCTCCAAAATTTTACATGCTGGCGCTAAACGCATTCAAACCGTCACAGCTAATGTTAAAGGTCGCGATGTAGAAAGCTTTAGCGATGAGCTAAAAAAACGCATCAAAAGCGACATACAATTATCCAATAGTAATTATGTTGCCGTCACCGGCGAAGCACAAGCCAACGCAAAATCACGCGAAGATTTAATTGTGCACTCACTATTTGCCGGCATGGCTATTTTCTTAATGTTATATATTGCATTTGGTCGGCTACGCAATTTGCTACTCACCTTTGTGAATCTGCCGTTTGCCTTAATCGGCGGCGTACTGGCGGCTTTGTTCACTGGCGGCTGGATTTCACTCGGCTCGTTGGTTGGCTTTGTCACGCTATTTGGCATTACGCTACGCAACAGCATCATGATGGTTTCACATTTTCAACATTTAGTCGATGCAGAAAATTGCGTATGGAATTTGGACACTTGTATTCGCGGTGCGTCAGAGCGTTTGCCCTCTGTATTAATGACTGCTTTAGTCACCGCGCTGGGTTTATTGCCATTAGCCGCTGGCAGCGGTCAGCCTGGACGAGAAATTGAAGGCCCAATGGCGACGATTATTGTCGGCGGCTTGGTGACTTCAACTATTTTAAACTTATTAATTTTGCCTGCCATTATGTTGCACTTTGGGCGATTTGAAAAAGAAAGACTAGAATAAGTGTACATCGCTAAAATCGCGTTATTCCAAACTAGCTTTGGTTTAATATTGCCTTAAAATCTACTGTAATCAATTAATTGTACGTCTACTTAACCATTAATTAAGCATAAAAACTGCACTACAAAAGGCCTTATTTATAATTTAGCGCAATGCATCAGTGAGTGCGTTAGTCATATTTTATATATTTAAAGCGCGCATCTTCATTAGGCGTACCTTCTAACGCGCCGCCCTCTTTACTTGGCTGCCAGCCAATCACCTGTTCAATCTTAGTGGCCAATTCAAAATCTTTATCCGTAATACCTTTGGCATCATGCGTTTGCAACTTAACCACTATAAACGCGTAAGAAACCGTTAAGTCAGGATGATGCCAAGCGGATTCTGCCAAATGGCCAATCGTGTTCACAACCATTAAAGTGGCTTTCCAGCCGCTGGTTTTGTATTTGCGGCGTATCCAACCATTTTCTAAATACCAATTAGGTAGCTCACTTTTAAGCTTGGCAATAATTTGTGTTTCAGAATAAGTGTTCAATGTCATAATAATTATTTAATGTAATGATGAGGCAACTTTAAGCAATTTACCTTCATCAATGCCTTCTTCAAAAAAACTAAAATCGGATTTTTTTAGCATCCAAGGCGAAAAGGATTTATTCAATACAAAATCGCTAAATGCTTGGTCGATAATCCCATTTTTTGTCATCACTTTTAAACTTAAACTGCTTTCATTGGGCTTATCCGATTTGACTAAAACCAAGTGCTGCGCATCTAACTTGTTCGCCAACCAAGCAGCTAAGCTATCAGATGTGACATCCCAACTTTGTGGAATAGAATCATCACTTAACACCATTTTGCTGGGCAGCCACACAATGCCGCGATGTTGCCAAGTACGCTCTGCAATTTCTAACTCACTGCTGGCGGTCGCCAACATGGGGTTTAGATTGGCCAGCAATAAACCATATTGATCCATCGACAATACCGATAAACGATGTGCGCAGGCATCACTAATTTTAGATAGCTTTTGCGCTGTGCGCACGGCATCGGCAAACACACCGCCGCCTGGCACAATCACGATGTTGCCATCGCTGAATTTGACCAGCACTTCTAACCAACGCTCAAGCTCTGGCGAGCCTAAGAGGCTACCGCCAATTTTTACTACCCACATGGATGGACCCTTAAACTTCTTTTGCATAGAGAACCTGATTAATCCTTTCATGCTTTACGTATAAAGATATATACAAAGATGAAATTCTGGTGATTTCTTGTTGTTTTTAATCCCTTAAAAATGACTTACTTTTTATTTTTTTACATTTTCATTTCACTTAATCAGACTCTTTTAAAATATTGCAATGATGCAAT